>JAFRHS010000037.1 GCA_017433225.1 Clostridia bacterium | reverse complement strand
CCGGCGGGTGGAAGTGCGGTCAAGGGCAGGCAACGCGGTAGGTGGTTGCCTGTCGCGGAGCGAGCGGGCCCCTTGACGGCGCTGCAAGCCGCTGGCACGAAGCCCGGAGCGAAGCGGAGGGCACAAATACGCACGGCAGCTTGCAGGGGCACGCCGATGCCCCGCTGCCAGGGCGGATGTCACCTAGCAGGTGCAAGTTTGAAGAGCTCGACAAATACAAGTTTGTGGGGCTTCTCGAATGCTGCGTCGAGGGGCATTCCGGTTTGACTGTCTCGTTCCCGAGACGCAACGGAAAGAAATGATTGTCAGACGGAGGAGCTTGTGGTAAGATTTTCGAGGCGTAAATCGCCACAGAAAAACCGCATACCCACCTGGGGGTGCTCGTGGAACGGGCTGAGATGAGGGTGAGACCCGAAGACCCCAAGACCTGATCAGGGTAATGCCTGCGTAGGAAAGGAAAAAACTTATGGCAAACAAAACACGGATCGACACAAACAACCGGACCTTTCAGCTGGTCTTCAGCGCTGTCATGGTGGCACTGGCCACGGTGCTCAGCGTCATCCCGGTCGTGCAGCTCCCCTTCGGCGGCAGCGTGACGCTTTTCAGCCAGGTCCCCATCCTGGCGGTCAGCTGGATCCTCGGTGTCCCCTGGGGCCTCGCTTCGGGACTCGCTTACGGCATCCTGCAGATCCTCGTCGGCGGCATCGGCAACTTCAGTTACGTCCAGGGCATCCTCGCCTACATCATCCTGGTGTTCGCGGACTACCTCGTGCCCTTTACGTTCCTCGGCTTTGCCGGCCTGTTCAAGCGGGTCATCCGGAATCCGTACGCGGCGGCTTCGGCCGGCACCGTCATGGTCTGTGTCATCCGGTACATCAGCCACTTCATCAGTGGAGCCACCATCTGGACCGAGTATGCGCCGGACACCGCCGTCAAAGCGGTCCTCGCCTACTCTGCGAGCTACAACGCGACGTACATGGTCCCGGAGACCGTCATCTCCGTCGTCGGCATCTGCGCGGTCATCGCGCTCCTTTCGAAGCTCACTTCGAAAGAGAACAGCGGAAAAAAGATCGCAGAAAAAACCGCGGAATGACATTCCGCCGCCATCCACAAGATTTCAGCAGCCTTTCCGCAGGGAGAGGCTGTTTCTTTGTGTAGAATGCATAAGGACGATTTATCTCCCTTGTTTAACATTCACAAAGATTTGTACTTGTTATTTTCTTAAAAAGCTATTATATTATTAAGCGGAGAAAAGAAAGGAGCACTTCATGAAAAAAGGTCATTTCAAGAAATTGCTTGCATCCATCTTCGCTGCAGTCCTGCTGGTCTGCGTTCTCCTCGTTCCCGGCTTCGCCAAGACCGATGCCGAGAAAGAACTTGAGGCAGCAACCGCCCAGGTCGCAGAACTGGAGCAGAAAGTCGCCGATTGTCAGGCCGCATTCACTGAGGCTCAGGCTCAGAACCGTCGGGGGTCCTACGGGTTTTTCCAGTGGGCAGGTTCCAAGTCCGCCACAGAAGCACTTGACAACGCGAAGTACAAAAACCTCATCGCCTACGGCACTGCCGGAGACGCCACCTCGCTCGACAACCTCGAAGCGGCGCTGGACCTCATCGACAAAGTCAATGAGTACCGCAAAGCAGACGGGCTGAAAGAGCTGGTCGTCACGGACACCATGATGGCGATGGCAGAGGCTGACGCCGACGCTTATTACGATCTCAACACGGCACCGAAGCAGTTCACGGTGAACGGCAACAAGATCGCCGAAAACCTTGGCACTTTCTCCAATGCCGCCAAAGCTGCTGACAGCTGGTACGCCGAAAAGAAGGTCGCCGACGAGCATCCGGACTACATGAGCTATTCGAACGCCAACTGGTCCAAAGTCGGTCATTACTTCAACCTCAGCCAGAAGAAGTACACCGTCACCGGAGCTGCGGCCAACAGCCGTCCCGTCTCCGGCAGCAAGTTCTGTCAGGTCTATTTCAGCAACGCGAACGGTGAGAAAACGTACACCACGAAAGAGTACCGTGAGCGGATCGCCGAATACCGTGTCTTCTATGACGACAGAAAAGAGGACCTGCAGGAAGCTCAGGCCGCCCTTCAGCAGGCCAGAGTCCGTCAGGCCACCGCACAGCGGATCGTCGACGCGGAGAAGCAGGGAGCTGCTACCACCACGACGACAAAGGCATAACGCCCGAACAAAAGAAAACCCTTCGACAGAAGTTCTGCCGAAGGGTCTTTTTTATAGTCAAAGGCGATTTACGGAGCCTCTTCCCGTACTTCTTCCACGTCATCCGTGATGTCGATGACGACACCTTCCGGTTCTTTGCGGGAAGGCTCCGCCTTCTGGCCGAAGCCCCGGTCAAAGTACCCGGTGGTGCCGCGTCCGGCGAGTTCCGGATGCATGGTGCGGTACACTTTCTTGCCGACGATGTAGACACATGGCCCTAAGATGAGGCCGAGGCCGTTGCCGCCCATGAGGGCGAAGCCGGCGACGCTGGAGACGATCTCCTCCCAGGGGCTGATGCCGAGAGACGCGCCCCGTACGAAGGGTTCCAGGACCTGCTTCACGACCATGATGATGACGAACAACAGGAAGATCCAGAGTCCGGTCCGGGTGTCTTTCTGGAATACCAGTTCATAGACCGCCCAGGGGATCATGGTGACGGACAGGCCGAGGACCGGGAGCAGGTCGACGAGGGTGATCGCCACCGCAGCAAGGATCCAGTGTCCGATGCCGATGAGTTTGAGACCGACGAGCAGTCCCACGAGGGTGATGGTCGTCAGGATGGCCTGCGACTTCACCCAGTCTTTCAGGGTCGAAGTTCCCTCGCGAACGACTTGTTCGCTGAACGAACGGGCCATAGATTCATTTCCTCCTTAGATGAGCGCTGCGAAGAAGCCTGCGATGGACGCGAAGATCCACGGGAAGGCAATCAGCGCGATGATGATGAAGATGGCGGTCAGGATGATGAGACCGGCGCTGCAGATGATGCCGGCGCGGTTCAGGGTGACAGCCATATGCTTGTCGGGGTAGCTGTTCGGGACGGCTTTCAGGCTCTTGAGTCCGAGGTAGCCGAAGATGATGGCGACGACGTCCAGAGTCCCGAAGGAGCCGAGTCCGAGGATGCTGCACACGATAGAGACGACACCATAAAGGCGGCCCTTGTTGAGTCTGCCCTGGATGAATTCCATCTCCTGGCGTTCTTTATCGCTCATATTGTTGTAATTTGCATGGTAGTTTCCGTTGTTGCCGGTGTTCTGCTTGGGCTCCGCATCCACTTTTTCGAGGGGCGCGCCACACTGCGGGCAGTAGACAGCGTCATCGGGAACTACTTTGCCACATGCTTTGCAATACATAGGGATTCTCCTTTCGGAATTCCAATTATTATAATGCAGCTTTCATTCTCTGAAGTCCTGCAACAACAGTATTTTCTCCTGTTGTGGCTACATCATATTCGAACAAACCTAAAGTTAACTTAAATTCTTGCTACACCTTTGAAGTTTTGCGATTTCTTTATAATCTTAAAACTAATTGTTGACTTTTGGGCGATTTGCTAGTAGAATAATTGACGTTGCACCGCTCGTGCGACCCCAATATGGACGATTAGCTCAGCTGGGAGAGCATCCGCTTGACGTGCGGAAGGTCACAGGTTCGAGTCCCGTATCGTCCACCAAGAAAAGAAAAGATCCGACATGGTCGGATCTTTTCTTTTTGCCTATTTTTCTATTTATGCTATACTTAATCTACTATCACCACGTGAGAAAGGGTGCATCTCTTTGAAATACAACGGAGACGCAAAGATCATAAAAGCAAAACCGGCGAATCCGGACGCCGGGTTCAAACCGGTCGGCGAGAGCTCCGACCTCTTCACCGACGAGCCGGTCAAAACGCCCTGGGAAAAGGAAGCGGCAAAGAACGCTCCGGAACCGGACGAGAACGCCGTCGACTACGAGCCCGCTCCCGAAACGGAGATGGACTTCATGACCGAAGAGGAAGAAAAAGAACATCGAAAAGGCGTCATCATCGGTGCCCTCATCGGTCTGCTCATCGCCGGTCTTCTCATCGGCGGTTACATCTACCACAACCAGTCCGGGAAGATCAAAGGCGCGGACGTTTCCACCACGGTCACGACCGAAAAAGGTTCCCAGAAATACGGCAGCCTCGAGCCCACCCAGAACACGACCCGCACCTACAAGACGCAGCAGCTCACGGTCCACAAAGACGAGAAAGGCGTCTGGCGCTCTTATGCCGGACTCGACAAGACCGTCGGCTACACCGGCGTCGTCGGCAACGACACCGGCTGGTGGTACGTCGAGAACGACGTCATCAACTTCAAATTCAACGGCATCGCGGAAAACGACTATGGTTCCTGGCTCATCGAGAACGGCAAGGTCAACTCGAAGTTCACCGGCAACTATGTCTACAACGGCCGCATGTACCGCATCCAGGAAGGCATGGTCATCGGGACCGAGCCCCTGACCAACCGGGCAACGACCAGAGCGCCCACTACAGCGCCGTCGACCACGGTGGTTCCCGCCAACGTCGTCCCGGTCAATCCGGTCAACCCGACAGAAGCCCCGACGACGCCCCACACCCATCACTGGGTCGCCATTTATGACGGCGACGCCATCGTGGAGGACATGAATCATTTCTGCCAGTGTCCGGAATGCGGCCTCCGCTTCAAGGACCGCCAGCTGCTGGAAGCCCACGCCTACTCCGACAGGCACAAACTCAGTGACGACGCGGCAGACGACGCCTACAACACCGGTTCCGAAAAGAAAGAAGTCATCGTTGGCTACACGAACGGCGCCGTCAAATATGTCTGCACCGAGTGCGGCAAAGAGACAACCAACGCCGACGAAGTCGACTTCGGCATCTGATCCAAAACAAAAAAAGAGCAGGACCTCGAGATGAGGTTCTGCTCTTTTCTTTTGGGGCGATTCACTGCGCCAGCTTCGGCAGCAGTACGTTCAGCAGCTTTTGCATGTTCTCGACGTCGTTCTTGTCGAGGACGTCCACCGGGGAGTGCAGATACCGGGTCGGCGCCGAGATGGCGAGGACCCTGCTGCCCGCTCCGGTGCGCTGGATGGACGACGCGTCGTTCCCGCCGGCGACCAGGGTCTTGGTCTGGGCCGGGATCCCGTTCTCTTTCGCGGTGTCCATCGCCAGCCGATAGAGGTCGTGGTCGTAGACCGTCCCGCGGTCCATGTAGGAGATGACCGGTCCATCGCCCAGGGCACAGGCGCGCCGCTCCCCCTCCACGCCGCAGATGTCTCCGGCGGTGGTGGTCTCCAGGATGACCGCGATGTCCGGGGCCGTCGTGTATGCTCCCGCGACCGCGCCGCGGGCGCCCACTTCTTCCTGGACCGTGAAGACGAAGGTCGTGTCGTACTCGAGGTCCGAGCGGATGAGGTCGAGCATGAGCGCGCAGCCGAACCGGTCATCGAGCGCTTTCATCTTGACGCGGGACCCGCCGAATTCGACATAGTCCGAACGGAACACGGCATAGGAGCCGAGGGCGACGTGTTTTTCCGCCTCTGCCCGGTCCTTCGCGCCGATGTCGATGCACAGTTCCCGGATGGGCGGGATCTTTTTGTCCTCGTCCCCTTCACAGAGGTGCAGGGCTTTCAGCGCGATGACGCCGACGAGGCCGCACTCGAGGCGGACGGTGCGTCCGATGAGGACCGCGGGGTCGATGCCGCCGATCTCGTCGAACTTGAGGTACCCGTCATCGGTGATATAGGTGATCATCAGGCCCACCTCGTCCATATGAGCGAACAGGACCACTTTATTTTTCGGACGCTTTGCGCCCTTCTTCTCGACGTACAGGTTGCCGAGCGCGTCGGTCTCACAGGAGACGCCTTCCGGCAGCTGTGAGATGATGTATTCCCGCACGGGCTCTTCCCGGCCGGAGACGCCGGGCAGTTCACAGAGGATGCGGATGTCTTCAAAGAGTGTCATACGGCACCTCCTTCGAGCGCGGTCGTGCCCGCGAGGACCGTGGCGGCCAGGAGCCGCGCAGTGTTCTCGATGTCTTCCATGGTGACGGTCTCGACCGTGGTGTGCATGTATTTGAGCGGGATGGAGATGAGCCCGACAGGCAGGCCGGCCTTCGAGTTCGTCAGTTCATCGGCATGGGTGCCGGTGCCGCGATGCATGATCTCGATCTGGTACGGGATCTCGTTTTCTTCGGCGATCGACTTCATGCGCTCAAAGAGCGGTTTGTCGAGGATGGGAGCGTAGCCGATCATCGGGCCTTTGCCGATGAGGGCCGCGTCTCTCGAGTCGACGCCCGGAGTACGGGCGAAGCTCACGTCCACCGCGATAGCGGCATGGGCGTTGATGTTGTACGCGGTCGCGGCGGCTGCCTGACCCCCGACTTCCTCCCGGACCGTGAACTGGAAGTGGACCGTGCGGTCGCAGTCGGCCTCTTTCAGGAGCTCGGCCGCACGGATGAGCGCGACGATGCCGGCGCGGTCGTCCATGGCGACGGAAGCCACCTGTCCGTTCAGGAGTTCCGCGGGGTAGGCTTTCAGGGACACCCGGTCTCCGGGTTTCACCGTCTTTTCGAGTTCTTCGTCGGAAAGGCCGGTGTCGATAGCGAGGTCTTTGAACGGTTTCGCCTTCCCCTCCTCTTCCTTCTTCGCAAGGTGTGGAGGAATGGAAGACACGATGCCGTACACGTCTTCCGTGCCATGGACGGTCACTTCCATGCCGGACAGGATGCGGGGGTCCATGCCGCCGCACTTGTCGAACCGCAGGAAGCCGTTCCCGCCGTACGCGGTGACGACCAGGCCGATCTGATCGAGGTGGGCGTCCAGCACGATCGCCGGCCCCTTCCCCTTTATGGTACCGACGACGGCGCCCATCGGTGTCTTGTACAGCTCATCGACATAGGGTGCCAGGGCGTCCATCGCCACGCGGGCCACCTTGTCCTCGAGCCCGGACACGCCGGGGACCGACGTCAGGTCTTTGAGTAAGTTTGTAAGATCCACGAAGGGACCTCCTCTCTACGCACGGGTCCGTCCCGCGCGAAACGCTGTTCCCATTCTATCACAGCGCCGATCGTATTGTAAATGCTGACAAAAACAGTGCAAATATTTTAGGCACTATCACCATTTACAAATAATGACTCGCGGTGCAATAATGAATTTGCAAGATGAATATTCGGTCTGGATATTCAGTATTGACGTTTCTGAAAACGAGTTTTGAAAAAGGAGTGAGCTTATGTTATTTGGTGACGGTTCCGCTGCTGCAATGGCTGCTGCGGAAGCTGCGAAAGCCGCGGTACGAAGTGTCGACAACTTCGACTGGACTTTCATTACCCTCCTGGCACTGGTCATCGTCGGCGTCTGGATCCCGATGTGGAAAAAGAAAAAGTACGATGCCATCGCCGGTGCCCTCGCCCTCTACGGCGTCCACTGGTTCTATGAGATCATGAACGCCGTCATCTGCCACTTCTCCGGTTATGCCCTGTGGCATGTTTCCCCGGAGAGCACCAGCTTCATCCTGCTGGTCGGCGTCTCGTGGGAGCTGTCCCTCATGTTCTCCATTGCCGGATTCATGTCGGTCGAACTCCTTCCGGAAGACAAAAACAAGAAGATCCTCGGCATCAACAACCGCGTCCTGTTTGCCATCGGCAACGCCGCGTTCTTCTCGATCTTCGAGATCTTCCTGGCCTCTACCCCGGCCTTCATCTGGGTCTACAAATGGTGGGGCGCACTTCCGGTCTTCATCACGACCTACATCCCCTTCTTCCTCGCCGCGAACCTCACTTACGACATGAAGCGTTCGACGCAGAAGAAGTGGCTCGCCTGCCTGTGGGGCCTCGATGCGCTCCTGCTCATCGTCCTCATCCCGCTCGGCATCATCTAAGTCCTCTATCTGCACCATAGATTGCAGAATAACAACTTGGGAAAGCGGCTCGCACATCCGTGTGCGGGCCGCTTTCGCTATGTCTTGATTCGATAGGATCCCTGATCAGTACAGAATGGAGACACCGGTCCAGTTGCCGTTGTTGTTGAACGCGACCCAGACAGAGAGCGAGGGGTCTTCCGTCTTCGGGGCGTTGAAACGGCGGGTGGTGCTGTCGTCCATCCTGAGGACCGCGTTGCCGCCCTTGATGCCGAGAGCGTCGTAGTCTTTCCAGGCGTTCTTGTCGTTGTAGCCTTCGACATGGGACTGGATGACCGGGATGACGTCCGCTTCTTCGCGGTTGCGGTCGCCGAACTGGGCGTCGGGGTCAGTGAATGTGTATTCGCTCATCAGCGGGACCACATCGCCGGCTGCGCACATTCTGTGGAGCTGGCCTTCGATCTGACCTTTGGCGATCAGCGGAGAACCCCAGGTGATGACGTGCAGGATGTGATAGCGTTTCTGCATCGTCTTGTTGGCCGCCGCCTGCTGGGACACCATGCCGCCGAGGCTGTGTCCGGTCAGGATGAGGTTGGCACCCTTCGGCACGTTCTGTTTGATGACCGCCATGTACTGTTTCAGGTAAGGGCTGGTCTGCTGTCTGCCGGCGCCGGCAACGGATGCGTTGTCGACGTTCTGCCCAAAGGCGTTGGTCTCGAGGCCGTGCGCCGCCACCAGGTAGATGTCACACTGTTTGCCGTTCTGCTTCAGGACACCCTTTGTGACGCTGAAGCAGCCTTGTCCGGAGATGGGGTGCGCTTCCTGTGTGTAGCGGAAGGTCTGGTAGACCTTTTTCAGGGTACGGGTGCCGGTGGCGTTCCGGTCGTTGATGTTCGCGGGGTCGTCCACGCCGACCGTCACGTTCTTTTCAAGCCACAACGAGACGTCCGTTGCCGCAAAGGACGGGACGACGGTCATAGCAGCCATGACGAACACGGCGACCACAAGGGCGATGAACTTTTTCATTTTCATAATCATTCCTCCTACAGAATTTACAGTCAGAGATATTATACCATAAAAATGCCCCGGGCAACTGCCCGGGGCTCGTTTTGTGGGTAGGGTTTCGCTTACTTATTTCACATCAACGATCACGGATACCGCTTTCAAGCCATCTGCCTTTGCGGTCACTGTAACCGTTCCGGTCTCCCGCCCGGCCCGCAGGACCGCCAGCATACGTCCATGGAACGTGGTATACGAGTTTCCGCAGAAGACCTCTTTGGTCTCGATCGCGCCGCTGCCGACGGCGATGAGTTCCGCCGGTCCGTCGACGGTGACAGTCACCTTTTTGTCTTCCAGCATGACAGGAGTCCCGTTTCCGTCTCCCAGAATGACCGGGATGTAACAGAGGTCCATGCCGTCTGCGTTCAGTTCGGTGGTCTCCGGTTTCATTGTGAGCGCTCGTTCTTCCGATGCCGTCGCAAGGACGTCCCTGCCATAGACCCGGCCAAAGCGGTAACTGACCGCTTCCAGCCTGCCGGGGCGGTAAGTCGTCTCGAAGGAGGCACAGAATTCCTCGACGGGTTTCTTTCCGAGAGAGACGCCGTCCTGGATCAGCTCCACGACATCGCCGTTCGAGAACACGTCGATGGCACAAGGCTTTCCTTCCTGCCCCTTCCAGGACCAGCTATGGACGGCATCCGTCTTTCTCCAGCGGCCCATTTCCAGCGGTTCTCCGTAGTGATCCACCGGATGGACCGCGATATACGGATTCTCCTCCTTGCCCCAGACAATGGCCGTGAAGTGGCCCTGGCTTTCGATGAAGCCGGCCATATCGATGCTGCAGCAGCCAGCCGAGATACAGGGGTAGGGACGGCTGAAGGCCTTTTTCCCGTCATAGACCGGCAGTCCGACCCCGGCCTCCCCGAGATAGTCCCAGGCCGTCCACATGAAGTCTCCGATCAGGTAGGAAGACGTTTCGATTTTTGGCCAGTTGATCGCCAGTTTGGCGGGCAGAGTCTCCGAGCCGACCATGATTCGCTCCGGATAATCCTTGTGATGGGCCTCATAGAGGTGGTCGCCGTAGTTGAACCCGACAATGTCCAGCGGTCCGAGGACCGGGTCCATCGTGCGGATCTTCTTTTCCTTACAGAGAAGGCGCAGGAGCTTGGGTGCCGCTGTGATCAGCATGTTGACAAGAAGACTGCCCCTTGCCGCATCGGCATCTTCGACCGGTGCAGGATCACCTTTTTCGTCCTTTTTCTCCGACTCCACTTTTCCGCCGCCCATCAGGGTCATCAGCGGGTTCATACAGTTGACGACGGGACGCGAGGCGTCGAGTTCTCTGGTTTTGGCGATGAGCGCATCGGAGAGCGGGGTCGCTTTTTCGAGGTCCTTGAAATAGACCTCGTTGCCGATCGAGTACAGGATGACGGAAGGGTGGTTATACGCCATCCGGACCATGTCGGTCAGGTCCTTCTCCCATTCGGTCTCAAAGTAATTGGCATAGTCGTAATCATTCTTCGTGTTGACCCAGGTGTCGAAGGTCTCATCCATGACATACATACCCACTTCGTCGCAGGCGTCGAGGAAGGCTTTGCCGGCAGGCTGGTGAGAATAGCGAACTGCGTTGTAACCACATTCCTTCATCTTCCGGATGCGGCGGAGCTCAGCCGCCTTGAAACTGTTGGCACCGAGAGGACCGTTGTCTTCATGGACACATCCGCCCTTCAGTTTGACGGTCGTTCCGTTGACCTGGAATCCATTCTTCGCGTCCCAGGCGAGGCTCCGGATGCCGACACGCTCGCCGGCCCGGTCCACCAGGGTATCGCCCTTCATGAGAGATACATGGACTCCATAAAGGTTCGGGTCTTCCGCAGACCAGAGTTTCGCGTCCGGGATGGTCAGTTCCAGTTCGGCACCGGTCCCGGTCGCGACGACCGTACCGCCCTTTGCGATGACTTCCGTCACCAGTTCCATCCCCTCCTCGAGGACAGCATCGACGGAAACGGAGAGGACCGCAGGGTCGATGGACTTTGTCAGGACTTTGATGCCGCAGGGCTTGATATAAGAGGGTCCTGCCGTGTACAGCCAGACATCTTTGTAGATGCCAGAGCCCGTATACCAGCGGGCATTGCCATACTGAGAGTTGTCCGCCTTCACGCAGAGAGTGTTGGTCCCCTCTTTGAGTTTTCCGGTAAGGTCGATCATGAAGTCGGAGTACCCGTAAATGCGGCCGCCGACGACTTCACCGTTCAGGGTCACCGTACTCTTCTGGTAAACGCCTTCGAATTCGAGGAACGTTGTCCCGCTGACCATGTCGGCATCTGCCTCAAAGGTCTTTTCATAATAGTAAGTCCCGCCGGGGAAAAAGCCGGTCGCATGACCGCTTTTCAGATTTGGGATCCGGTCTTCATAACGCATGGCGTCATAGGGCAGATCCACGACCTGTTTCGATGTCTCATGACCCTCTTTCCAGAACGTCCATCCGAAATCAAACAGTTCTTTTTTCATGATCCAACCTCCCAATCGGTCACGGTGACCGTGACATTATACTCGATGGACTGCCCCGGATCAAGGAACTTCAGCATATCGGTCTCCCGCATGACGTCCCGTCCGTCCGGGTAGCAGTTTCCGCATTCGAGTCCGAGGACATAGTCCCGGACCCCCATCATTTTCCATTCCACGGTGCCGTCGAGTTTCGAGGCGTCGAAGGAGATGGTGAGTTTTGTATTCATCTTCGGCTGAGCGATGGACATGACGCCCTTCGCGTCGCCGAACTTGTGGTAGTAACAGCGTTCCTGAAAGCCGTCCTGGGGTTCTTCCATCCGCGCCCAGTTGGCAAGGTCTTCCGCCGCGTGGTCATCTCTTGGTGTGACCTCAACAGACGGGATCTCGACCATTGCATCTTCATCCAGAAGCGGATACCCCATATTCATGTGATAGAGCACTTCGAAGGGCTCCCGCCGGTCTCCGGTGTTGGAGATCACGTCCCGGATGACGAATCGGTTTTCTGTCTTTGAGATTTCCAGTTCCCGTGTAAGGCGCAGTTTCCGACCGAAGATCGTCTCATCTTTCGTGACGGACTTCACAACGAACGCATCGCCCATGTCCTCCCAATAGGAATGTTCCGAGGGCAGGTTGGCGATGGACCCGTGCAGGGGAAGGTCTTCCCCCTCGTCCGTGCAGGGCGTCCCGACGGACTGCAGACCACAGGTCGTCAGAAAGCCGGCTGTAAAGGAAGACAGCCAGTTGGAGCCGATGCTGTCATAATAGGCCGGAGCCACGTAGCCGCAGGGGCTCATATAACTGAGGTTCTGCCCCTTGTAACGGAGCCGTGTGATGTCGCAGTTCCGGTCGGGAGAGACGGTGAGATCGAGACCGCGCCCGTTATGGACTTCATAGAGGCGCATGCCGTCCCCTTTGCCGCCGACCAGCCGATGTTCCTCCACACCGGAGAGCTGGCTTTCATGGCCGAGGTAACGCAGTGTTTTCGCGTCCATAATCGTTCCTCCCGTCATACCAGCGGCCGGACGGCCTCATAGACCTTCTCGTACCGCTCATAAAGTGCTTCATATTGTTCGTGCATCTCTTCCCGGGGCCGGTAGGTCTCAAGGCGATGCACCATCGTGTTTGCAGCATCTTCCAGATCCTTAAACAGTCCTGTCGCCACACCGGTCATCATGGCGCTGCCGACCGTGCCGGCGTCCAGCGTCTTCAGAGAGACAAAGGGCACGTTCAGCACATCTGCCTTCATCTGCATCCAGCGCTTCGAACGGGCTCCGCCGCCGGTGGCGAGGACTTTGTCGAAGCGGAGTTTCGTGCAGGCATCGATCGTGTTCCGGTTCAGCGCCATTTCATAGACGACGCCTTCCAGACAAGCTGTATAGAGGTCCTCTGCCGTGGTGTCCGCCGTCAGGCCGAGAACAGCCCCTTTGGAACCGGTGTCCATATACGGAGTCGCAGCTCCGGCGAAGTGCGGCAGGAGTAAAAGCCCGGTCGGCGATTCTCCGTGGCGTTTCGAGTATGCGTTTTCCAGATATTCATGGACCGAAAGGCCCTCTTCCTCTGCAAGGTCCGCCTCCTTCTTGGCGAAGGTCTCGGTCCCCCACTGGACCAGCGCGCCGCCGGTGTAGGAAAACGCGTAGGCGACATACTTGCCGGGCACCACATAGGGCACGACCGCATAGTTCTTCTCACTCATCGCCAGAAGATCCGGCTTTTCATCGAAGATGGGCGTCAGGCATTCGACGGTGCCCGCACCGTCTACGGCGACCGATCCGTCGAAAGCCCCGGCGCCGACCGCAGCCGCCACCTGATCGTGGCCCGCCGCGACGATCTTCGTCTCCTTGGACAGTCCTGTGAACGAGGCCACTTCTGCCGTCAGTGTTCCGACGACGGACCCGGTGGGGACCGGCTTGGAGAACAGTTCGATATCGATATCCGCCGCTTCACAGATATTGTAACTGAAATGCAGGTGGTTGATGTTGAAGGCCATGGTCCGGGAAGCGAGCGAGTAGTCGATGCATGCGCAGCCCGTCAGGTGGAACATGACATAATCTTCCATAAGGAAGATATGCTTTGCTTTCGCATAGACCTCCGGCAGGTGTTTTTTGACCCACATGACTTTGGAAACAGAATACATCTCATGTGGGTTCAGGCCGGTCTCTTCGATGAGTCTGACACGACCCATCTTCTCCACCAGTTCCGCGCATTCTTCCGCACCGCGCGGGTCTGTATACAGCATCGCCGTGTGGAGCGGCGTGCCTGCTTCATCCGTCATGACGAATGTTTCGCCAAAACTGGTGACCCCGATGCCGGCAAGGTCCGGATACTGCTCCGCCATTTCGCGGATACAGTCGTACACCCCCTGCATGATGGCGGAGACGTCGATCTCATGACCGGAGACCGCCCGTTTGGCAGGATAGTCCCGATAGGCTTTTCCGAGGTTCTCGCCGTTTTCATCGAAGACCGTCAGTTTGCAACCGGTGGTCCCGATGTCCAGTCCTCCGAGTTTCATGATGACCGCTCCTTATTCGTCGATGTCCACCCAGGTGTAACCCAGATAGGTCGTGAAGGCTTCTTTCAGGACTTCTTTCATGTGGCCGACGCCGACGGACGTATGGTGCTTGAAGCCGCCACGGGCCAGTTTGATCAGTTTGTTCTGCAGGTCCGGGATCTCGCAGACGCCGGCGCAGCCGAAGTATTCCGCTTCGATGGGGTCGTCCGTAAATTCTGCTTCCGACGCGTAGATGATGATCTCGCCATCTTTGGTCTGGCAGTTGGAGATGGTCGTCGGGAAGGCGCGGATGCGGCCTTCGTTGGTGCCCCATCCCGAGCCAGGATCACCTTTGGCAAACATCTTGTGTTCCGTAACGGTGCCCTTTGCGGTCATGAGGCTCTGCGCCACGGGTCCGCAGTGGAACAGGATAACTTTGTTTTCGTCATCGCCGTAGTTGTTGTTCCAGTCGAGGACGGCGGTGGGTTCTTCGGACGCGAGGTACATCGCCCGCATGGTGAGAGCGGAGCACATGTCGATCTCACAGGACGCCGGGATGCCGCGGTCGTTGAGTTCGGAGAGGAGGACACAGGGGCAGACACGGAGGATGGTCTCCATCTCGTTCCAGCAGCGGAGCGTCAGAGCGTCCAGCTGATACTCTTCGATGTATTCGTCGATGACGCAGGAGATCTTTGCCAGCGTCAGCTTGTTTTTGATCGGGACCTTGGAGAAGTCCGTGTATTTTTCCAGCGCCTCCATCTTGTTCAGGACGGCTTCTTCACCGTCATCCATGTTCTGGACTTTGAAGACGAGTTCCGACAGGTCAAAGGATTCCACGTTGATGCCGTACTTCTGGAGCGTGATCTCGTCAAAGCGGACCGTTTTGAACGCCGTGGTCCGGGCGCCGATGCAGCCGACGTTGAACCGCTTCATACCGTTCACGACCCGGCAGATCGCCGCAAAGTCTTTCAGGTTCTGAGCAAAGGTCTCGGTCAGCGGGTGTACGACATGGGGCTTCAGGACCGTGAAGGGCAGCTGATACTGGGTGAAGACGTCCGTAACAGAAAACTTGCCGCAGTACGCGTCTCTTCTGTGTTTGAAGTCCATTTTTCCGAGTTCATCCGGGTATGCCTGAAGCAGGATCGGCACTCCGGCATCCTGAAGAGCCGTGACCGCGCCGTTCTCGTCTGCAAAGATGGGCATGGAGAAAATGACGCCGTCATATTCCCCTTCGTGCTCCTTCAGCCACTTTGCATACAGGCGACCTTCTTCCCGGGTCTCGATACCGCCGTAGCGGGTCAGGTCCGCGTCCATGGCGATGTAATCATAGCCCGCGTCCGTCACTGCTTTGATCATATCTTCTCTGGCCCCATAGATGAGTTCTCCGGGCATGAAGCCGCGGTTACAGAAGGCCAGTGCAAATGTCATTTTCTTTCCCATAGTCGATACCTCTTTCTGCTTTATCAGCGATGATTGATCAATCTCTCAGAGCGAACATTCTCATGGCCGCTCGTGCGTTCTCTTTCATAGCGTCCCTTGCCGTCATAGAGACGGTCGAGAAGAAGATCGGTTCCTGTTCGCCTGCGGACATTACCGTCTCACGGGCAGCCGTCCCGCCGGCTTTGTCCATGTAGGTGAAGTAGTTGATTTTCCGGACGCCGGCTTTGACCGCGTTATGGTAATCTTCTCTGCTGACCCCCGAGCCGCCGTGCATGACGACCGGGATGCCGTTCGTCTTTTTCCGGACGTTCCGAACGACGTCGAAGTCGAGTTTCGGCTCTTCGAGATAGATGCCGTGAGTCGTTCCAAACGAGCACGCCAGCAAGTCTGTTCCGGTCTGTTTGACGAACTCGGCGGCAAGGTCCGGGTCGGTATAGATCTTCGTCTCATCATCGGCGCCCGTATCGTCTCCCGCTCCGGATTCTCTGCGGCCCATCGTGCCGAGTTCCACTTCCACGGAAGCCCCGGTCTTCGCAGCCAGTTCGACTGCTTTTCTGGAGTTTGCCAGGTTCTCTTCATAGGGCAGGACCGAGCCGTCATACATGATGCCGGTGAACCCGAGTTCCACACATTTTTGGACGTAGTCCAGCGTTTCTCCGTGGTCCAGATGCACACAGATGGGGACGCTGGCTTTTTCTGCAAGCTGGATCATGACGGGGCCGATGACGTCGACCGGGATCCAGGGTTCATGACACTGGGCAAACATCACGATCGCCGGGAGGTCTTCTTCTTCCGCGGCAGCAATGACAGCCTGCAGAGCCTCCAGGTTCGGCGTATTGAACGAGCCGATGGCGATCTGTTTTTCTTCAGCGATCTTCATAAGATCATTCAGGGTTGCTAACATAATGATTTGTTCCTTTCTGAAACGATCCATACGTATCGAGTTTATTTACAAGATAATATTAAAAGGAACCCCTTTTAAAAACATCAGCAAATCTTGAGGAAGCATATTGAAATCTTGCGCAAAACAAACGAGGCTCCTGTGAAAACAGGAGCCTCGCTTCATGAAGAATGAGATTCGTTTTATGCTTCTTTGGTCTCAACGACTTCCGCAGCTTCCGCAGCGGCAGCCGCATCGTCCTCTTCGAAGGTATTGTAGCGTCTCTTGCGGAAGACCAGGATGGCCGAAGCAAAACCGATGACGCAGAACAGAGCGAGCAGGATGAACGCGAACTTGACGTTGAAGGAGATGATGGAAGCGGTGAACAGACCGAAGGCTGCGCAGCAAAGGCGGCTCGAGAAGACGATGGCGCCGTTTGCAGTCGTACGGAGCAGGGTCGGGAAGCATTCCTGCATCCAGACTTTCAGGATGCTTTCAAAGGCGAATGCCGCGCCCATGCAGTAGAGCAGCTGGGTCAGGATGAAGGTGACCATGTTGAACCCGAAGATGGGGAACATCAGGAAACCGGCGAGGTAGGGCCCTGCGCCCATGTAGAACAGAGGCATTCTCTTGTCGGTGTCGACGTACTTCATGAAGACGACGTCGAGGAGCGCACGGGCCGGATAGACCAGCATGCAGATGAGGGACGAGACCCAGACTTCGAGGTGGATGACGTTCATCGCGACCCAGGTGGAGAACTGGCCAAGAGTGTTGGCCGGGACGTTCGTGCCAATGTAGAAGATGATGAGGGCGATGAACGGAAGGGCATACTCTTTGTTCTTGAAGAGGTCGCCGATGCCCACCTTGCTGGCTTCGGTAACGATGCCGGCTTTGCGGTCGGCGTGAGCTTTGAGCCAGATCTCCGACTCGGGGATGGTCAGTCGAAGAGCGAGGACCACCGCGCAGACGATGGCAAGCACGCCGTACATGATTTGACCGGACAGGAGGACTGCATCGCCGATGCCTTTGGAGACGGCGACGCCGGTGCCGTAGGCTGCCAGGATGCCGACGACCCAGAGGATGTCGGAGAAGCCGAGCATCTTGCCGCGGCTGCCGTCGGGAGCGGTCTCAGAGATGGTGGCCAGCGAGACGGGAAGGTCGGCGCCGACGCCGCATCCGATGAGGATCTGACCGATGAGCAGGATGGGGAATGCTTTGCCGAAGGTGACCATGAGCGCACCGAGGATGATGAAGCACATGGTGACGGCGAAGACTTTCTTACGGCCGTACAGGTCGCCGAGGCGGCCGCCGATGATGGAGGCGATGGCGATGCACAGCGTCAGGGAGGACTCGAGCGCACCAAACTAGATGTTGCTGAGTGCATGGGCAGTTCCGGCGAAGGCTGCCTGGTAGATTGCCAGAGCAGTACCGGAGGTGATGATGGCACAGCTGTCGATGTAGGACGCCATACCGCTGACAACAGCCACGTACCAGGGATTGGGCTGTTTCTTGACCAGGGTCGACATAATTTACTCTCCTTTTCTCATTAGCGGGTGATGATGTCCACCGGCACGTTGAAGATCTTGGCGACCTTCAGGATGGTGTCGATGTGTCTGCCGGACGCTGCCGCCATGTGGTGGGTCGGGCCGGCTTCACTCCATTTATTGCAGAACTCGCGGGCGCCGCAGGTGAAGCGGGTCCGCATGTTCGTGTCTCCGAACGTGAAGATGGGGCCTTCCTCGTTGACGCCTTCGGCGACGACGAATTTGAAGTTGCCATCTTTATCCTGAGTGATGCCCAGGTAGGTGACCGGACCGAGGTGCGGGTAGAACTGCGTGAGGTATCCGCCGCCGGTCTTGCCGTGGAAGACGTCCACGATCTTGAGGGTAGGTTTCTTCGCGGAGATGTCCGCATCGCCCGAGCCGGAGTGGCCGATGATGCAGATGTCTTCCGGGAAGTCGATGGAATACATTTCAGACAGCTGGCCCATACCGGAGATGGTCTTGAGGATGCCCATGGCCATGGAGACCTTCATGTCTCCTTCGACGGCGCAGGCAACACTCTGCTTGATGAGCATGGAGAATGCGGGGATGAGCATGGAGTCGAGGGTGCCGGCTTTGCCCTGCGCTTTGCCGTCATAGTGGGACGCGACGAACGCGATGTCTTCTTCTTTGACCCACTGTTCAAAGGCAACGACGTACTTCGCCATGTCCCAGACGGTCTCGACGGTTGCACCGCCTTCGATGTCGAAGGTGTCGAGGATGTCCTGTGCCTTTTCACGGATGGCCGCTTCGTCGGTGATGTCATCGGCAATGTCCCACATGTACTCCCAGTCGAACTGTTTCGTATAGAGACCCATTCTGTGGTAGAGGTTCGTCTCGTCGATGTAGAGGTCCATCATGCCGGGGTACGGGCGGCCGATCTGCGCGATGTTCGTGTCGCGGAAACGGCGGCGGACCTGAGCGGCTTTGCACCAGTCCTCGATCTCTGCCTTGACTTCGGGGTCTCCCCCTTCGACGACGCCGGTGATGACGGCGTGCCGCTTGCCGGCGCGTTCCAGGTCGGCGACCATTTCGCCGACGGCACCGCATGCATAGAGTTCGCCGAGCCAGGTGGGGATGTCCGTGTTGGCGTAGTCCGGAGCCGCTTTCTTCTGGACGTTGACGAGGACGACCGGGACATCGAGGTCTCTGACCGCCGGCAGCATGTTGTAAGACGTTGCGTAGGTCAGGAGCTGCAGGATGACGAGGTCGACATCCGCTGCGCGGAACTTGTCGCCGGCTGCCATGGCCTGCTCTTTGGTGGTGACGATGCCGCCATCGATGATCTCGACCGTGTCCGGAAGGTTCTCTTCCTTGAACGCTTTGTACTGAGCGTCGAATTCCGGGACCAGAGTCGGGAACTGGGGCAGGTAAGCGCCGAGAGCGATGGCGAAGACGCCGATGTGAGCTTTGGTTTCTACAAGGCTTTTGACTAACATATCGGGTGCTTCCTTTCTTTATGCATCAAGATAATCTTTTCTGTAATCGACGCCGAAGTACTCGGCGAGTTCTTTCATTTCGGAGTCCTGAATGGTGTTGACTTTCGGCAGGTGGGCGATCTTCATGTAGATCATCGCGGCCTTCTCAACGGTCTCGACGAGGCCGAAGGTCTCATCGAGGTCTTTGCCGGCACCATAGATGCCGTGCATCGCCCACAGGACCACGCGGGCGTTCTGCATTTTCTCAGCGGTGGCTTCGCCGATGCTGTTCGTGCCGCAGAGCATCCAGGGCAGGACTTCGACGCCTTCCGGGAAGACGACGATGCACTCGGTGCTCATTTCCCACAGCGTGTGGGAGAATTTCTTCGCATCCAGTTCATGGACATACGTCATGGCGAGGATGTTCGTCGGGTGACAGTGGAGAACGACTCGGTTCTCCGGGTCGACCTTCAGTCTAGCCTGATGGCTCATGAGGTGGGCCGGCAGTTCGGACGTCGGGCGGGAGACGCCGTCTTTGAAGCCCCAGAGCAGCTCCGCGGTGGTGCCATCTTCGGCGATGCGGATGATGCCCATGTTGTCTTCGGGGTCTTTCTCGACGTTCTTGAAGTACTTGCCGGAACCGGTGACGATGAAGTACTTGCCGATGAGGTCCGGTGCTTCGAACCCGGTGTCGAAGGTGCGGATGACCTTGGTGGTGTCAAGGTACTCGGTCACTTCGTCCTCGTGGAGCAGGTAGCTGATGTTGCCGCCGTTACGCTCGTCCCAGTAGAGGCGATACATGTTGGCTGTGGTCTCACACATCTCTTTGACAAAGGGTGCGGTCAGAATGTCTTTCATGGTTCAATGTCCTTTCGTTTCGCTCAGCGGGAAGGAGACTTTGACCAGCTCCCGGAAGTTCATGATGTCGGTATAGTCTCCGCCGTTCGCCTTACAGTCGTAGATGATCTGCGACGCGAGGTTGCCGGTGGTCGTTGCTTCTTTGATGCCGGTCAGGATCGTAAGGCCGGTCTTCTCGGCGGTCAGTTTGTTGAGGTAGACGTCGGAGCCGCCGCCACCGACGATGAGGAGTTTCTTAAAGGTACGGCCGGACAGTGCTTCGGCTTCCTTGACCGCTCTGCCGTAGGCATCGCTCAGGGACTGGTACACACATTCCAGTACATCGCCCACGGGAAGGTCCGGTTCGCCGACCTCGGCGCGGATGGCTTCGATCATGCTTTCGGGCGCCGTCAGGTTCGGGCTGTTGACATCCACCGTCTTGTCATACGAGGAGGCCATGGCCATCTCCATCATCTCGTCGTAGGTGTACTTCTTGTCGAGGTTCTTCCGAATGCTCTGGAAGAGCCACATGCCCATGAAGTTCTTGAGCACGCGGAAGCGGTACTCGATGCCGCCCTCGTTCGTGTAGTTGGCCTGGAAACCGGCCTCGTTGATGACGGGCTCCGCGTTCTCGAACCCGATGAGGCTCCAGGTGCCGGAGGACAGGAACAGCGTCTCGTCGTCGAGCGGGCAGGCAGCCACGGCGGACGCGGTGTCGTGGGTCGGGCACAGGATGACTTTGGCGTCATACCCGACTTCTTCGGCGATGGACGGAAGCAGGTCTCCGACTTCCGTTCCCGGAAGGGTGAGTTCGCCGAACAGGCTCTTCTTGTAGCCGAGGGTCTCGATGATCTCGTCGGACCAGGTCTTCTTTGCCGCGTCCAGCATGCCGCCGGTGGAGGCGTTGGTGTACTCGTTGTACTTGACGCCGGTCAGTTTGTAGCAGAAGTACTCGGGGATCATCAGGAGGCTTTCGGCCTTGTCCATGCGTCCGGTCTGTTTGTCGCACCAGAGCTGGTAGATGGTGTTGAAGTTCTGCTTCTGGATGCCGGTGATGCTGTAGAGTTTTTCCGGAGCGATGACGGCTTCCACTGCGGGGACCGCTTCCTCGGTCCGTTCATCGCGGTAGGCGTACACCGGAAGGATCTCGTTGTCGTCCTTGTCGAGGAGCACATAGTCGACGCCCCAGGTGTCGATGGCGATGTACGACGGGACCTTCCCGAGTTCGCCGGCCTTTTTGAGGCCTGCTTTGATCTCACGGAACAGTCTCTCGTGGTCCCAGATGAGGTGGCCGTCTTCCTGACGGTCCATGCCGTTTTCGAAACGGTGGATCTCTTCGAGGACGAGTTTTCCGTCCTGAATGGAGCCGAGGATGTGTCGTCCGCTGCCGGCTCCGATGTCTACTGCAAGAAAGTATTTCATAACGAAAAACCTCCCTTTCATTGCGTGGTCACATGTTCTTACAGTACACATGATACGCCTCGAAAAAGAGGTTTCACAGGTTTTGGTTTATCTAAAAAAGTGTCTTTTGTTGCAGTCCTGTCATTCGAACAACCATACCCGCAGGGACGCTGTTATGCCGATCCTGCCGCATCGCGGTATTTCTTGGGCGATATATTATAGGTCTTTCCGAACAGCCGGTGGAAATAGCTGACGTTCTCGTAGCCGACCGTGAGCGCGATGTCCGCCACGTTCATCTTCGTCGTCTTCAAAAGGAACGCCGCCTGGGCCATCCGCTTCTCCTGCAGAAGGTCTGTGTAGTTCTTCCCGGTCTGCTTTTTGATCTCGCGCGACAGCCAGTAAAAATCGTAATGGAGCAGTTCGGCGCATTCGCTGAGGGAACCGTCATTATAATGGTTTTCTATATATTGGAGGACCTGGACCACCGCTTCCTCTTCGGAGTCGTCCTCGTAGAACAGGCGGTCCGTGTAGTTGAGCAGCTGCAGGAACAGGAGCCCCATGGTGGTCTGGTTGATGTTCCGGCGGTTCGGGGAATCGTGGATGAGCGTATAGAGGAGGTTCTCCATCAGGTTCTGGACCGGCAGGATGTCGGAGACCTGGAAGTAGAGGTATCCGGTCGCGTTCTCACCGGTCAGGACGTCGATGATGAAACGGTGCAGCGGGCTCTCCTCCTCCCCCATCATCTGCAGGGCCGTGTCGAAGAACTGCGGCAGGACGATGAGGTTGACCGCGATATCGTTTTCGCCGGCCGGAAGGATCTCCTGCGTGGCGCTCTGTCCGAGGAACAGCAGTTCCCCCTCCTGCAGGTCGATCTTCGTGCCGTTGATGATGTGGGTCGTGGAGCCGGAGCACATGTAGATGACTTCGATGTAGTCGTGCCGGTGTTCCGGAAAATGGACGAAGCGGGTATGCGGGCGGATGGTGATGATCCGTCCGTTCTCCAGAAGCTTTTCGCTGTTGATGACATCCATCTTTCCCTGCTTGTTCGCGACGAGGTTCTCCGCGTCCTTGATGTACAGAGAGCGGTCGACTTCCGACTTTCCGTCGAGTGCCGCCTGTTCCTCTTCGGTGATGGGACGCAGATATTGCAAGATCTCTTCCCGGATCATAAAGTAACCTCCTTTGCAGGTTCTGTTGCTGTTTTCATTATATTCAATCCGTGCAAAAACGACAAGAAGACCGCAACGAAATCGTTGCGGTCTTCCTGTTCAAGTGATTCAAAAAATGTAAAGGAGTTAGCTGGCTGGTTATTTCATCAGTTTGCGGAAGAGGGCCTTGTAGTCTTCCAGGGAAGCTTCTTTCGGGTTGCCCGGGGTGCAGGCGTCTGCCGCGGCGGACTCGGCGAGGAAGTCGAGGTCTTCTTCCTTGAGCGCTTCCAGAACGGTCGGGATGCCGACGTCTTCGGAGAGTTTGCGGACGGCTGCAACAGCCGCGGCTCTGTACTCTTCGACGCTCATGTTATCGACGCCTTCGACGCCCATCGCCTTGGCGATGTTCGCGAACTTGTCACCGGTGACGTCCGCGTTGAACTCCATGACGTTCGGGAGCATCATGGCGCAGGCGACGCCGTGAGGCGTGTCATAGACCGCGCCGAGGGTGTGGGCCATGGAGTGGGCGATGCCGAGGCCGACGTTGGAGAAGCCCATGCCGGCGATGTACTGCGCGAGCGCCATGCCTTCTCTTCCCTCCGGCTCGTTGTTGACGGCGCCGCGAAGGGACTTGGAGATGAGTTCGATGGCTTTGAGGTGGAACATGTCGGTCATTTCCCAGGCGGCCTTCGTGGTGTAGCCTTCGATGGCGTGGGTCAGAGCGTCCATGCCGGTGGCGGCGGTCAGGCCCTTGGGCATGGAGGACATCATTTCAGGGTCGACGACGGCGACGATGGGCATATCGTGCGGGTCGACGCAGACGAACTTCCGCTTGCGCTCCACGTCCGTGATGACGTAGTTGATGGTGACTTCCGCGGCGGTGCCGGCAGTCGTCGGGACCGCGATGATCGGCACGCAGGGGTTCTTTGTGGGAGCGACGCCTTCGAGAGAACGGACCTCCGCGAACTCGGGGTTGTTGATGATGATGCCGATGGCCTTGGAGGTGTCCATGGAGGAACCGCCGCCGATGGCGACGATGAAGTCCGCACCGGAGGTTTTATAGGCTTCCACGCCGTTCTGGACGTTCTCGATGGGCGGGTTCGGTTTGATGTCAGAATAGACTTCGTACGGGATGTCCGCTGCATCCAGAAGGTCCGTGACCTTCGCGGTGACGCCGAACTTCACGAGGTCGGGGTCAGAAGCGACGAACGCTTTGGTAAAACCGTTGGCTTTGGCTTCGGTAACGATCTCCTGGATGGCGCCGGCGCCGTGGTACGAAGTGGGGTTCAAGCTGATTCTGTTGGCCATGATAAAGTCTCCTTTTCTGCAGTGCCGAATATTTCGTTATTCTTTTGACATTCTCATCATACCGAAAACCGACGCAGACCGACAGGTTTTCATTTATCCAAAAAAGTGTCGGGGTTTGCAGGCGTCCCGGTTCGTCGCAAGTTTTTATGAGAAGTCGCCAAGTTTCTGCGATGTGCATCGCCCGTGCCTTCTCTATAATACTGGTGTATAATGACCTTACTGGAGGGACTCTTATGAAAGAAGGCACCTATTCTGTCACGCCCATCTGGGGCGATGTCATCCCCGGCAACAGCAGCCGGTCCAAGCTCGATGACATGACCATCGACTTCGACGCGGATCCGCAGAAAAACCAGATCAAATTCGCGCTGCTCATCGGCAAGTATTTGGGGAGCGTGTTCTTTGAACGCAAGAAAGTCATCGACACCGCCACCTGGTGCAATTGCATGGAGCCGGGCTACTGCGAACAAACCTATACCGATGTTCCCGGCATCGTGCCTTTCCTGTGCGAAGGTTCCGACCGGGCAGTCATCCTTATCCCCGGCGGCGGCTATGCCTTTACGGGGGACCTCACCGCCAAAGACCAGGAAGAGACCGACAAACTGGCGAGACGGCTCAATGAACACGGCATCTCCGCGTTCTGCCTCGACTACCGCTATAACCCCTACCGTTTCCCCATTCCCCTTCTCGACGTCCAGCGGGCCGTTCGTTTCATCCGCTTCCACGCGGAGGAGTACGGACTGGATCCGAAGAAGATTGCCCTCATGGGCGGCTCTGCCGGAGGGTACCAGGTCGCAGGCTTTCTGAACCTGCTGCAGGGGACGAACCAGTTTCCCGTCGGTTACGAGCCGGATGAAGTGGACGCAGTCGATGACGCCGTCTGCAACGGCGGCATGTTCTACCCTGCGGTCACGCTGAAGCACAATAAAAGCATCCTCTACGCCACCTTCCCCGAAGAGGCGTTCAAGACGTGGAAGCGCCGGAGAGACACACTGGACCGTACCGACCTGCCGCGCCACATCATCGACACGAAAACGCCGCAGTTCATCGCCCACGGGACGAAGGATATGCTGGTGACCCACAAGACCTCCCGACAGTACGTCAAAGCCATGGAAGCCGCCGGCGCGCCCATCCACTATGTCGAAGTAGAAGGCGCCAACCACATCTTTACGAACAAGCCGGAATACAACTGGGTGTTCGAAGAATACCTGACCTGGCTCGACGAACATTTTTAATCGAACTACAAAGAAAAAGTGCCCGGATGATTCCGGGCACTTTTTCGTAAGACATGTATCCAAGCGAGAGTTATTATCTCATGCCTTTTTCTTTGAGTTCCTTCTGGATCTCGGTGATGTTCTCTCTGTCCATGTTGACATGCCAGAAGCAGAAGGCTGCCAGAAGGAAGAGGATGGCCGGGAAAACGCCGAGCAGGAAGCGGATCATAAAGATGGCGCTGCCGGGCTGGGCGACTTCCGCGCCCATGGTGTTGGACTGGAAACCGGCCAGCTGCATCATGAGGCTGGAGACTCCGGCGATGAGGCCGACGCCGATCTTTTCTCCCATGGAGTTGGCGGAACTGATGGTGCCATCCATGGGTTTCCCGGACTTGTACAGAGCATAGTCGCAAACTTCGCCCATCAGGGGGATCAGCGCAACAAAATACGGGACCGAGAAAACGGCCGCGATGGTCTTGCCGACCATGAACAATGCAAGGTTATCGTTCGCAAAGAAGATGATGAGATGGCCAAGCGCTGCAACCGTCAGGCCCATGACCATGGCCTGCCGTTTGCCCATTTTTTTCACGATGGGAAGGGCGAGCGGAAGGAGAAGGACCATAAAAATGCTGGGCAGGTTGATCAGGGTAGCCGTGCCGACATTGTGGAAAATGTATTTGGCATAATAGGTGGCGACCGGTGCCGCAGTCAGGTTATAGAGGATCGTACCGCCGGCAAGCCAGAGGAAATACTTATTGGAGAACAGATTCTTCAGGGATTCACCGACTGGTTGCTTCGTCTGTCCAAGAACTGCCTCAGCATGTTCTGTGACCGTCTCATGGATCAGAAGGAATGCGATGATGGCACACAGGATGGCAAGAACGGCAAACATGAGAGTGGCAGTGGTGTACGTTTTCTGGCTCTCTCCCATGAGTTCGAGCAGTTTCGGGACGACAAGACCGATGAGAAGCAGCGGGACCATGGCGCCCAGGCCTTTGAACACGCCGATGGTGGCGCGGTGATCCGACTTGGGAGAAATCAGGTTGGGGAGCGTGTTCGCCGCAACCGCGACCATGGTCCCGAAAATCGGATTGGCCAGGATGTAGAAGATGGTGCAGAACGCGATCTTTCCGCCCATGCCCCACTTCGGCGGGCAGCTGAAGAGCAGCATCATGGAAATGGCCAGACCGGCGGCGCCGGCGAGCAGCCAGGGCTTCGCCTTGCCCCATTTTGAATGGGTCCGGTCGATCAGCATGCCCATGATGATGTCGGTCAGACCGTCCGTGAACTTCGTCACCATGATGATGGCACCGATGGCACCGATGGAGACACCCATCAATTCCGTGTAATAAAGGTTGATGTAGTTCGGGACATATCCCGTGGCAACCGCAGCGACAATCGCCGCCATAAAGGCACCGATCTTCTGGTTCCCGCCCAGTTTATCTTTCTTTTCCAAAGCGGTCGCTTCACCGGCAGCAGCTTCTGCTGCAGTGCCCACAGCAACAGTCTCTGCGTTCTTTTTCCGAAGAGCCATTTGAATTCCTCCTCTAAATAACTTTCGAGTGTATTATAGGTGTTCCAGGGTTCGATTTCATCATAGCATGTTGGGAAAAAATCATAAAAAATTGTCGGGCTTATCCGCCATTCGGACAGGTTTTCACTCTTTTATATGATATTATCCCTCTTTTTTATGATTTTATAATTTTGTAACTATCGTATACTTACAAACAGCCGTTCAAGCCAAACACGCGGTCATAATCAAACATGCAAAGGAGACTCTTTTATGAAGCATTTTAATCGTTACGCGGCCATCTTTCTCTCCGTATTACTGCTCCTCGTCGTCACGCTGGTCCCGGTCTTTGCCAATTCCGACCGATCGGCGGAGTCTTCCGGACAGGAGACGCCGAGCACAAAAGACGGGCACTACACAAGCATTCCCATTTGGGGAGAGACCATCCCCGGGAACAGCGATCGAAGCAAATTCGACGATATGAAAATCGATTTTGACGCCACGTTGGAGAACGATCTCAAAAAGAGCCTCATCGCGATGAGCAAATATACCGGCGCCGTCTATATCGACTGTCAGGAAGAGATCGATACGCTGACCTGGCTGAAGGATATCAAACCCGGCATTTCTGCCGAGACCTATACTGATGTTCCGGCTATCGTGCCTTTCCCGGTAGAAGGGTCTGACCGGGCGGTCATCATCATTCCCGGGGGCGGTTATGTTTACACCGGCGACATCACGGAACCCAATACGGCAGAAACCGACCTCCTTGCCAAGCAGTTCAACGAGCGAGGCATCTCCGCGTTTGTGCTCGGCTACCGCTGCAATCCGTATAAAATGCCCATTCCTCTTCTGGACATGCAGAGAGCCGTTCGCTGGCTTCGGTTCCATTCGGAAGACTATGGGTTCGATCCCGATAAGATCGCTCTGTTCGGTGGAAGCGCCGGCGGGTACCAAGCCGCAGGTTTTCTGAATCTTCTTCAGGGGAAAAATCAGTTCCCGGAAGACTACACACCGGATGAGATCGATATGGTTTCCGATGAAGTTTCCAGCATCGGCTTGTTCTATCCGGCACTTACCTTGAAGTATAACCACGGATGCGGTTTTGCGGTCTTCCCGGCAGACGAGTACCGCAATCCGATCACCAGAGCGAATCTGTTGTATCAGTACGATCTTCCGTCTCACATCACGAACACGACCGTGCCGCAGTACATCGCTCACGGGACAGAGGACATGCTAGTGACTCACCTTGGTTCCAAAGAGTATGCCAGTCGCCTGGAAGCGAAAGGCGGAGATGTGGTCTATACGGAAGTCGAAGGTGCCAATCACATTTTCACGAGCAATCCGGACTATGCCTGGGTCTTCGAAGAATACCTCGACTGGCTGGAAGCGCATTTTTAAGCAACAAAAAACAAAGCCCCGTGGGAAACGGGGCTTTGTTTTTTGTTTACGCGAAAAGACGAATCAAAACGGAGAGGATGTTCCCGGCGCAGAACTGCAGTTTGGCAAGGGGCAGATCGCCCTTCTCCACAGCGGCGACGATGGCATCGACGTCTCTCTGGCTGCCGGGCATGATGAGGTCGTTTCCGGCGGCGATGCACCCTTCGGCCGTCGCACAGTCGTACTTCTGGTCCTCTCTGCGGCCAAAGCCGGAAGTGGCGCCCCAGTCCGTCATGACGAGGCCGGCAAAGCCCCATTCGTTCCGAAGGATGTGGGTGAACAGGTCTTCCCGGTTGGATGCCTGTTCTCCGTTGATGAGGTTGTAGGAGCTCATGGCGGCGACCGGGTAGGCCTGCCGCACGCAGAGCTCGAACCCTTTGAGGTAGAGCTCGCGCATCGCCCGCTCCGAGACATGGGAGCAGTTGAAGTTCCGGTTCGTCTCCTGGTTGTTGACGGCGATGTGCTTGATGGTGACCCCGCAGCCCTTGTGCTGCTGGACGCCTCTGGTCGTGGCGGCCGCGCAGAGCCCGGTGAGCAGCGGGTCTTCGGAGTAATATTCGAAGTTTCTGCCGCAGAGCGGGTTCTTCTGGAGGTTCATGCCGGGGGCGAGCCACAGGTGGATGCCGAGTGCCTCCATTTCACTGCCGACGATATCCCCTGCCGTTTCGAGCAGGTCCAGGTTCCAGGTCTGGGCCAGTGCCGTCGCCACCGGCAGGGCCGTGCAGTAGTGCTCCGACACCGTGGTGCCGGAAAGGTCCACGTCCTGTGCGTCCGGCGGCAGGATGAGCCGGAACGTCGGGTCGTCTTTCGGATTTTTGATGTAATAGCCGTCCTTCTCATAAACGACCGGGGTGATGCGCAGCCCAGCAGGCCCGTCCGCCATGACGGCGGCCGGCACGCCGTACTTCTTCTCCAGGAGGTCCGTGGTCTCCCCGGCCGCGCCGGGCAGTTCTTTCGACTGGTTCCCGATGACGGAAAAATCGGTCATCGAGAAACGGGCAGAGCCGACACAGAGGGTCGCCATTTCTTCCACGCTCAGGCAGGCCGTAAAGTCTTCGACCGTCGTCCGGCCTTCCTTCAACGCCTGGAACGTCAGTTCCGGGATGCCGCTGAGCAGTTCCCGCTGTTCGACCGGCGCATAGCCGTGCATGGTCGTAAAGAACTTCGATTCATCCAGTTCCAGCGTCGGCAGCGATGCGTCCAGCACAGGAGTTTCCACGCGAGGTCTCGGGATGGGTTCTTCCGGGTGCGCATCGCCAAAGAGGTCTGCACAGGTCTCGGTGACGAACGTATCTTTTACCTGCAGCACTGCACAGGGGACTGCAGACTCCAGGCTCCCGCCGAGGGACAGGGTATAGGCGCCCGCCTCCAGTTCGAAGGTGGACTCAGTTTCATTATAGTTGGTGAGGCGATCTGCCGGGATGCGAATGGTCAGGAGCTGCGGCTCGCCCGGAGCCAGCAATTTGGTCTTGGCGAACGCCACAAGTGTCCGTCGCGGACGGTCGACACTTTCGATCGGCGGCGCCGCATAGACCTGGACCACTTCTTTTCCGGCATATTCTTCCAGAAGGTTGGTGACCCGGACCTTCAGGACCACCTCGGCGTTCTCCTGGGACAGAGTATCCAGTTTCATCTGGAATCTCGTATAGGACAGACCGTGCCCGAACGAATAAAGAGGGGCTACCCCAAAGGTATCAAAGTACCGGTAGCCGACATAGACGCCTTCTTTATAGAAAGAATCGTCGAGGTCGCCGTTGGCGTCGGCGTATTCCTCCGAGAACGGATAGTCTTCGTAAGAGAAGGCCCACGTGGCAGCCAGTTTGCCGGAGGGCGTCACGGTGCCGGACAGGACCCGTGCCGCAGCACGTCCGCATTCCACGCCGCCCTGCCCGATGTACAGGATGGCGCCAAGGCCGGAGAAGTTCCGGACGGGGCGCAGATCCATCGGCCCGCCCACGTTGAGCACCAGCACAAACCGACGGTAGTGTTCCGAGAGCAGCTGGATGTCATGGACCTCCTGTTCGGTCAGCCGGTAGTCGCCTTCCGCGTCGTTTCGGTCGGCCCCTTCCCCGGACTTCCGGGCAAGAACATAGACCGCGGCATCCGCATGCAGGTCTGCCAGTTCCTCCGGCGTGAGGCTGCGGAACTGCGGCTCCGCAAAGGGGCTACCCATCATGGTCAGGAGAGCTTTCTGCGAGCTTTCCTTTGCCAGTTCTCGGATGGTGGCCTCATAGGCATCCAGCGCGTCATCCTGTACCCGGTCATATTCGTCGAGCCATGCTTTGGTAACGATGGTATAGCCTTCCGCCTCCAAACCTTCCTCCAGAGAGACGATATGGCGGCTGTTCACATGGCCGGACCCTGTACCGCCCTCGATGGTCCGACGGGCACCGGCTCCAAAAAGCGCAATGGTGCGGATCGCCGCTCCGAAGGGAAGACAGTTCTTATTATTGTCCAGAAGCACGATCCCCTCTTCCGCCAGCTTTCCGGCAAGGACCGCGTTCTTCTGTTCGAGTTTCGTCATGGCACTCATTTGATGACCTCTTCATAATACTTCACAGCCCGGTCGACCCATCCGGCCGCGTCCATTTCGGAGCCCAGGCCAAATCCGTGTCCACCGGTCTCTGTCAACTCCTGCCGGTAAGGAACATCCATCTGCTCCAGGGCAGCCTTCAGAAGGCTCGCATTGACCGGGAGCACCGTGGGGTCGTCGAGTGCCTGGACATGATAGACCGGCGGATAGTTCCGATCGATGTGGTGATGGATCATGTATTCTTCTTCCGCCGGGCGGTCGTGACCTTCACCGAACATCATGTTCAGCATGAACGTCTTCACCGGACCGTCATCCATCGTATCCGTCGAGATGAGCGGGTAGTCCAGCATCAGCATTTTCGGCTGGGGAATGTCGTAATGACGAGCTCCTTTGTGCGCCGTCCCCCACATCGCCGCCAGGTGACCTCCCGCGGAGAACCCTCCGGCGATGTAGTTTTCCGCCTCGACACCGAAGTCCTGTTCGCGTTCGCGGATATAGTTCCAGGCGGCCGCAAAATCGTCTGCCGGTTTCGGGAACAGGCCATTTTCGATGTCTTCCGGGACCGCCGTACGGTAATTCAGGCAGAAGCAGTCAAAGCCGAGTTCGTTCAACTTCGCCGCCACCGGCAGGGACTCCGGCAGCGTGCAGACCGCTCCGTAGGCACCGCCGGACATGAGGATAACGAACTCTGGGTGACGTTTCCGGTCCGCCGGAAGCCAGAACAGCTTTGCCTGCTCTTTTCTCGGGTCCGCGGCGATCTCCTCGCCGGAATAGACGCGGCATACATCGCCACGGTCTTTCAGGGCCGTCAGGAGGCGGGTCACCCCATAGACCATGTCCTTCCAGGACCAGGTGCCGAACCGGACGTTCAGGTCTTCCAATGACAGGTCGGCGGTCTCTCCTTCGAAATATCCGCCGCCGGAAATCAGGGAATCTCTGGCCACCGCCAGTTCCGGCGCCTCGTTCAGTTCTCTCAGGGTCGTGTCTTTCGTAACGATCATCGGTATCTTCATCCTCTCGCCAGTCAGAATTCGCTATGATACCTGCATTATAAAAGTTCCGGTTTTCATTTACATCATAACAAGTTGGGGGTTTATCATAAATAATTGTTTCCAAAAAGCAGAAAAAACCGACGGCATTGGTCCGTCGGTTTTTTCCTGAAATGGGAGCTGTATCATAGAAAGTGATTCAAATGAGGAGAAATCACCAAGGGGTAATCTGTTTTCTGTTTCAACGCCGATATTATACGCCGGGAGCATCGTGGGGAACAGGTCGCCGTTTAACTAAAAAAATGTCCTGATTATTCTTCCAAAGCCACGCTGTTACGTCGCATTTGGAATAAAATCATAAAATATTGTTGTAGCATCTGAAAAAACATGCTATTGTGGAGGCAGAAGGAGGTAACCTTATGTTTGACAATATCACCTTCACGAAAGCCCGCACGACCATGCCGCTCACCTCCCGCATGGTCTCAGAACAGACCTATAAAAAGCCCGACTATTCCGGCGAAGAGAACCGGGAGAACCTCTCGAATTCCGAGTTCGTCCTCTCCGGCGGAGTCGATGCGTTTCGACGGCCTCCCATCACCGACTATGCCCTCGAGAACCTGTTCTACCTGCAGGCCTTCAACATCTTTCATTACGAGAAAGGCTCTTTCACCCGGCGACAGAACGTCCATTCTTATCTCATCCTCTACACCTACGACGGGGAAGGAAAACTGGAGTACAGAGAAAAGACCTTCTTTCTGAAAAAGGGCGACGGGGTCCTCATCGACTGCATGGAGCCCCATTACTACGAAGCCACTCAGAACTGGGATGTAGCCGTGTTTCATTTCAACGGCCCCTTTGCGGAGCACATGTATGAGGAGTACATCGCCACCGGCAACATGATCTTCCACGAAGGCGCCGACGAACGGTTCCATCGAAACCTCGAACAGATCCTGACTATCTACTCCTCTCCCAGCGTCCAGCGGGACCTGAGGGCGTCCCACGCCATCGAAGGCATGGTGCTGTATCTGATCGTCAAAAACTCCAACTTCAATATTTCAAGAGGCGATGTACCGGAGGCGATCCAGAGGGTCATCGTCTACATGGAGAACCATTATACGGAGGACGTCTCCCTCGACAAGATGGCGGAGATGATCAGCACCTCCAAGTACCACTTCTCCAAAGAGTTCAAGCGCTACACCGGCTTTTCGCCCCACGACTATCTCATCCGCATGCGCATCGACCAGGCGAAACTCCTGCTGAAGACCACCTCCATGCCCGCCAACAAGATCGCCCACAGCGTGGGCATCCACGACATCAACAACTTCAACTACCTGTTCAAAAAGAGAGTCGGGAAAACTCCGATCCAGTATCGAAAGTCCCCCGACGTCATCCTGTAACGGTTTCTAACAAGCGGAAACGGCCTTCCCCCTGTGGAAGGCCGTTTCCTTTTTAAGAGTAATATTATGTGATCACCCTGTGGGTGCCCATAAACGTTTTGAGCCACTGTGTGCTCTTTGCAAGGTACTGGTCTATAACGCCCGGGTCAGAGAGCAGAGTATGGTCGCTGTTCGGGAACCAGATGACGTCGTGTTTGACGCCGTATTTCTTCAGGACCGGATGGATGGTGTTCCAGTGGTTCGTACCGATAGTCTTGTCCTTGCCGGCATAGCCGAAGAAAGTCGGGACCGTATTCTTATTGACAAAGGAGACCGGCGAGATGGAGTCGAGGACTTTCTGCTTCGCCTTGCTCGGGTTCTTCATATCTTTCTCGGTGATCTTCTTGCCGGAGATGAGGCTGGCATATTCCGCGGTCTCAGCCACCGACATATTGTCGAAGCTGTCCTTGTAGAAGGCGACCGGTGCTGTCAGCGTGAAGACACACTTGATTGGGATGGCGGACTCTTTTGCATGGCCGTAAGCATACAGAAGGGAGATGTGGGAACCGGCGGAGACACCGGACAGACAGAGCGCGTCGACTTTGTACCCGAGTTTCTTTGTCTTTTTGGCGATCGACTTCACGCAGAGGTCTACATCTTCCATGACGTCGTTCACGTTGGCGTTCGCCTTGCTGCCCTGGCCGTGGGAGACCACATCGGCACCGAGGACCTGGGCCACACCGGAGGAGTCCGGCAGGAGGTCATAGCTCATGGTGGCAGTGATGTAACCCTTCTTGGCAAAGGTGCGTGCGGCCGAAGCCATATTGCTCTTGGAGCCCTGCGTCCAGGCACCGCCATGGATGAACAGGATGACGCCCTGGGTCTTTTTCTTCGAGAGCCCCTTCGGGACGTAGAGGTCATAGACCTGACGGCCGCGCTCGCCATAGGCAATGTCGGAATAGCATTTTCCGTCGTCGCTGCTCCAGCCCTCGGACATGCCGGCAGCCGCGTTCAGCGCTTCGGTGAACAGATCGACGGCTTTGAAGGTGAAGTCGATGAGCGGATCGGTGATCGGGTACAGCGCTTCTTTGCTGTCTGCTTTCGTTGAGACGGCAGAGGCCGGAGTCACCAGCAGTGCCGCCATCATCAGAACGGTCATCAGCGCCGCAGTCAGTTTTTTGATGGTCTTTTTCATTTCAACGTTCCTTTCTGTTTATTTCAGATAGGTATTTCCAAAGCGTTCTGCCGCCGCCATGAAGTTCAGGATGACCTGATGGTCGAGCTCCAGCGGATGATCGGACTTCTTCGCTTCGTAAAGTTCATAGGGAACGCCGTTCTTCCGGAGCGTCTTCACCAGAAGGGGCTTGTGACCGGCACCGATGGTACGGTCGTAGCTGCCGTACAGAGCAAGCGTCGGAACGCTGTTCGGTGTGATCTGGTAAGCCGGAGAAAGGTGCTGCAGCCAGGCCTCCTGCTTTGCAGACGGATTCTTCATCTCTTCTTCCGTCATGCCGGTGTACTGGCCGATGTAGCCCTCTTTGCCGCCGGGCAGGTCTGCCGGCCATTCGAGGCCGGAGTAGGTGGCGGGGTGCATGTCAACGGGGCCGCACATCGTGAAGACGCATTTGACCGGGATCGCCGATTTTGCATAGTCTCTGTAAGCGTAGAGCAGCGCCATGTGGCCGCCGGCCGAGTAACCGCAGAGGCCGAGTTTTTTCGCCTGGTACCCTTTCTTGTCGAGGACACTCTTCATTTTGGCGATGCTTTGGTCCACATCGGCGAGCAGGTCGTCCATCGTGAAGTCTGCCCGTTTTCCAAGAAGATAGTTTACATTGGTCGGGAACAGACGGTAGTCGAGAGTCGCGGTGATGAACCCTTTGCGGGCAAAGCGCTTCGCGAGGTATGCCATATCGCTCTTCTCGCCATCGGACCATCCGCCGCCGTGAATAAACAGCATTACGCCGTTATCTCCGGTCTTCGAAGCGGTCTTTGGAATGTACAGGTCGAAGCTGTTGTTCTCGTCACGGCTGCTGTCATAGACGATATCGCTCAACAACACGCCATCTTTCTTTGTCCACTCAGGTTCCGTGCCCTGAGTATTGTTGACCTCCATGCAGTCCTGCCAGCGTGGCTCGGTCATGGCAGCCGCCTTCAAATAGGAAGGGTCGTCGATGATGTTCGGGATGATATGTTTGATCTGCAGCAGAGCCGCATAGTCAAAATACATCCAGGAGCTTTTTTCATTGTTTTTTGCACGCAGCCACCAGTAGATCTTTCCGGACTTTGCCTTCACTCTACTGTTGGATGCTCCCTTATGAAACTGGAGCTTCGCATAATTGTATTTCGTTTCTTCGGTACCGGTCTTCGGGCCGCGGATCTTGACGTTGACCTGAATATTGTCCATGTACTCGAGGAACACTTCGTGGTCGGTCTTCCAGAGGACGTCGTCCGGGAAGTTCGCGTTGCGGGCCATTTTGTAAAGGCCGGTGCGGAACAGGACTTTATTTGCCGTCAGGACGACCGTGCCCTCCCCAATGGCGATGACCGGCGCGTTTTTCGTTCCGACGTCCGACGCCTTGCCGACCAGCTTTTTATTCATGCCGTAAAGGTTGCCGGTGACCTTGGCACCGTCTTTGACTTTGATTTTTCCTTGAAGGTCCACATCGCCGTCGATTTTCAGGACCGCGCCGGAGACCAGCGTCAGGACGACCCCTTCCGGAATGGTGAGGGTCTGCCCTTCTTTGACCGTCAGCGTGTCGGTGATGGTCCTGCTTTCGGTGAGCGTCGTTGCCTTGGCAGACGCCATGGTGCTCATGGCCATCGTCAGGATCATCGCCACCGCCAATAGCAGGCTCAGCAGTTTCTTTTTCATGGTCATTCTTCCTTTCCCTAGGGATTCCGTCTCATGTCGACTCTATTGTATGGAAAAGCACAAGAAACTACATCATAAAAAATTGGGTACTCATCATAAAAAATTGTAGACCCCGCTCCCCACTTCCGTGGTCGTGCCGTTCCAGGTGATCGTCGCCGTAGCATTGCAAGGCACCGTAACGGTCAGCCGGTCACCGTCTCGAAGGACCCTGATCGTTCCGGCTTCGCTCTCAAAGGTCCGTTCGAAAGAAGTCAGACGTTCATCCGGTTCCGGAGTAATGACAAGATGGCGGTACCCAGGGGTTTCGCTGCTGATTCCAGCGATGTGCCGGCACATCCAGTCATCCACACAACCAAAGGCGTAATGCTGGAAACTGACCACACGTCCGGAGTCCATCGCCTCGTCGGCGTCCCAGGCCTCCCAGATGGCGGTAGCACCATGGTCAACTTCATACAGCCAGGACGGCTGCCGGTCGTTCCAGAGCAGGTCATGCGCCAGCGCGGTCTCCCCGAGGTCACAGAGGACATCCAGAAGAAACGGTGTCGCGAGGAAGCCGGTATCAAGGCATCCATCATGCACGTCGATGAGGCGAAGGAGCCTTTCTTTATAATCATCCCGCAGATCCTCAGGAACCAGACCGAACGCGAACGCGAGGACATACGCCCCCATCAGTTCCGTCGGTAGTTGATCTTTGCGGAAGATCTCCCTCTCGATTGCCTCCTTCATTTCCGTGGCGATCTGCTCATAGTAGGACGCATCGCCCGTGCCGAGCGTCTGTGCGATCTCCGCCATCATGGAAACGGTGCGGAACCCAAAGAACGGTGCTGTATACTGACTGCTGCGTTTCGCGGCCTCGAATTCTTCGCCGCGCCCGGCTTTCTGACTGGGGATGAGCCATTCGCCAAAATGGAAACCGGTGTTCCAGAGACAGCTTTCACCCGCTCTCCGGATGACCCAGTCGGTCCATCGTTTCATGACCGAGTAATACTCCTGAAGGACAAGGGTATTTCCGGTCACCTGGTACATCGCATATGGGACCCAGACCGCGGCATCGCTCCAACCTGCGACACCGGTCAGTTCCGTATCGCCAAAGGAGGCAGTAAGATTCGTCATGAGGGTGTTGTAAAGTTTGGTATAAGGAGCCGTGATGGTCACGACGCCGCTGTCTTTCTGATCGTCCGCCACGTTCCGCATCCAGTTCGAAAGGAACGGCGTGACCGCTTCGTTCAGGAGCGCAGTCCTGCAGTAAATGAGCAGGTCTCCGGTGTAAGCGCCCTTTTCCCTGCCGGGGCAGTCGGTGGGCACCGACATCATGTTATTGTACTGAGACCAGCGGACATTTTGATAAAGCCGATTCAGCCGCGGGTCGGAAGATATAAAGTCCCCGGCATTTTCCTTTTCCGTCGTCAGCAAAACGGCGATGATGTCTTCTTCTCGAAGTTCAGAGATCCCGGTCACTCGGATGTAGCGAAACCCATGGAAGGTGAACAGTGCCTCATAGGAGAGCGGCTCCCCGTTCGAGAGGACCGTGTCCTTCTGGAGCGCATACATCGTATTGAGATAGTTTCCTTCCCGATCGGTCGTCTCGAAGTATTCGAGGGTGACTTCTGTCCCTTTCGGCTCGCGTAGTTCGATACGTGCTCTCCCGGCAAGCAGCTGGCCAAAGTCGACGATGGTCTCCCCCTTGGGCGAGACATAGATGCATTTCGGCGCAAGCAGCTTCATGGGTCGGACCGGCGGCATGGCCTGGGCGCGTAGCACATCGAAGGCCAGGTCCGGCAGATCCACCGGAGAGACCGGGTGATCGGTCTGCGTGAAGTCCTGTGCTTCTCCCTGGAAGATGTCGGAGGAGAGAATGAAATCCGTACGGCAGGTCTCCGTGCCATCGGTGCCGATGGTCACTTGGTCACCATTTTCGTAGGTGACTTCCAGCTGCAGCAGGACTGCAGGCCGTTCGACCGGATGTTCTTCCACAGGACCTGCCTGCGGACTGAAATACCAGCCGTCACCCACATACATGGAAAGTTCGTTCTTCCCTGCCCGAAGAAGTTCCGTGACATCGTAGGTCTGATAGCAGAGCCGTTTTTGGTATGTCGTGAATTCCGGTGCGAATTCCCGGTCGTCGGGGCGGGTGCCGTTGACCGTCAGCCGGTAGACGCCGTAGGCCGTGGCATACAGTCTTGCTTTTGCCACCGGAGCGCCGCCGAGTGTGACTGTCTTGTCAAAGCGGACAGCGGGGCCTGCCGGAAGGGAACTGCCGATCCATTTTGCGGACCAGTCCTCCCGTTTCAGAAGCCCCATTTCGAACGTTTCAGAAGCGGAGGCCGCTTTGCCCCGGTCGTCTTCCACCGTTACGGTCCATGTGTAGATTCCACGGGAACACAACGCATCGCCCTCATAGAGGACAAAACTCTGCTGCCGGCTCTGCACAATGCCGCTGTCCCAGACGATGGAATCCTGCTCATCCCGCACGACAATACGGTAGTTTTTTTGCAGGACATCGGTTTCGCCACTGTTCAGTTTCCAGGAAAACTCCGGCACCATATCGATGCCGAAGGCCCGGTGCATATGCCGGGTCTTCAGGTCATAAAGGGTCATGAGACACCTCTTATTTCAGATAAGTATTCAGATATCGGATGGCGGTCTCGTTGAATTTCTGCACCGCCGGGCGGTCCAGTTCCAGCGGGTGGTCCGACTTTGGTGCCGGGATACTGGTGTAGGGCACGCCGTTTTTCTTCAGTGCCGCTTCGAGAAGTGAGCTGTGCTCTTTTCCACAGACCAGATAGTCATAATCCGCATACTGCAACAATGTCGGCACGGTGTTTTTATTAATGAACGTGACCGGAGAACAGTCGGCGATGTACTTCTTCATAGCCGCGTTCGGGTTGCGGATCTCCTCTGCCGAATACCCCAGTCGGTCTCCGAGATAACCGCAGGTGCCGCCTTCATACAGCCGATTCAGATAGGACTCCTGATAGTGGCGATAGTCGAGCGTGACAGGACCGCACTGGTCGAGGATACAGGTGACTTCCAGTGGAGCCGTGTTCGCTCTGGCATAGCCGTAGAGCAGTGCCATATGGCCGCCGGCAGAGTACCCTGCAAGCGCCATCTTCTGGACAGAATAGCCCTTTTCGGTCAGGGTCTCTTTGGCTTTCTTTATGCTGTGCTCGATGTCGTCGAGCATGTCGTACATCGTAAGACCTTCGCTGTTCTTCGTCTCCGTATTGAACAGGCGGTAATCCATGGTCATCGTCGCATAACCTGCACGGGCAAACATTCGGCAATGGGCCGCTTCATCCGCCTTTTTCCCGGACGACCAGCCGCCGCCGTGACAGCAGACAACAAGACCGAGCACGTCGCCCTTTTCAGCGGAAGCAGGAATGTAGAGGTCGAAGGTGTTCTGCTTCTCACGGGTGTCGTCATAGACGACGTCGCTGACCTGCTCACCGTCCGCCTCTGTCCAAGCAGGAACCGTCGAGAGTTCCGCGTGGTTATCTTTGTTCTTGCTCCAGCGAAGGAGCGTCTGGACGATGGAGGGATTTCCGGCAACGGTCTTGATCAGAGTCTGCGCGTCAGACGCGTCTTCCATAATCTGGGTGTAATCGAAATTCACCCAGGCGCCTTTGCCCAGCGTATTCCGCTGCCACCAGTAAGTCTCTCCGGCTTCAAAACCGGTCGCTTCGTTGGAGGATCCTTCTCCCATCGCCACCTTGTCATAGGCATACTGCGTTGCGTTCGTATTGCACTTGCATCCTTTGATAGTGACATCGGTCTTGACGCCCTCCTGCCAGAGCAGGAAGACTTCATCACGGAGTTTCCAGGTGAAATCAGAGGGAATGGAGGCACTGTTCGAAATATACATGATACCGCTGTAGAAGATCAGGTTGTTCTGCTTCAGAGCAACTGCGCCTTTGTCGAGTGCCACGACCGGGTTCTGTTTCGTCCCCATGTCGCTTTTTGGGCCGACCCAGTACGTCTTCGTTCCGTTCTCGATTTTGGTCAGACGTCCGCCGGGACGGACACGGACTGCACCATCGCCTTCAACGCTTCCTTTGACGCGGAGTTCCGCGCCGGCGGGAATGACATATGTGGTGCCCTTCGGGATGTACAGAGTCTCGCCCGGTTCCACGACCATTGTCTCCCCTTTCGAAAGAAACACTTCTGTTTCGGAAGGGTCCTGCTTGGCAGATGCCCCAAAGACAGAGACGGACACCAGGACGATAGCGGCAGTCAGTAGAATGGCCGCGCTTCTCTTGACAGTTTGCTTCATCGATCAATTCCTCCCGTTATTCTTCAATGACAGATATACCGGCAATGGCTTTTTGAATGTGGTCGTTGGGCTGCCGGAAGATGGTCGTGCGGACCAGCTCGCTTTCGAGCGAACGGGTCATGGATTCATTGTCAGTCCGGTCGAGGCTCTCGACGAACCCCGGCATGCACTCGTTCAGCACAGCGACGGCCCGCTCATCTTTCACGAGATCTTCGAAGCGGGTCTTCGCGGAGTAAAGGGCCCGGTAATTCTTTTCGGGACGGACCGTGTAATCGTAAACACCGGTTTCCACCACGAAGGGCACCTGTTCCGGCAGGCACACTTCGGCGGTGCAGCCGAACGGCACTTCGATATGGAACGAAAGGCTTCCGTCTTCCCGGATGGCCCAGTTGGAAACGTACCTTCCGCAGGCGGAGTCATACGACCCTTCCAGATGCCCGAGACGAATGTCCGGGGCCGGGGCGATGCGCACCGTCCGGAACCCGGGGGACGTCGGCTGAAGGCCCATGGCATAGCGGTACAGGAATTCCACGACAGCGCCGTAAGAATAATGGTTCATGGAGTTCATCTCCGTGCCGGAGATGGTGCCGTCCGGCAGAACGGAGTTCCAGCGTTCCCAGATGGTGGTGGCACCGAGGTCCACGCAGTGCAGCCAGCCCGGGAAGCCCTCAAAGAACAGGAAGTCGTAGGCGGTGTCGGTCATGCCGTTTTCCGCGAGGACACAGTTCATGCCGGTAGCGCCCACGAATCCGCCTTTGATGCGGTAACAGTCCTGTTTGAATCGGGCGTTCAACCCGTCGAGGACTTTTTGTTTGTCTTTATAGACGCCGAACTTCAGGGCGAGAAGATACCCGGTCTGAGTCTCCACTGCCAGCCGGCCGGTCTTCGAAAAGTACTCATCGAGGATGGCTTCTCGGATGCGCGCGGCGCGATCACGGTAGGCTGTCGCGTCGTCCGCGTACCCAAGGGCTTCTGCCGCGTCTGCCACATAGGAGGTGGACGCGTAGTAGTACATCGATGCCACATAGAAGTTGTCCGTGCGGCCGAAGCGGCTCTGTTCGGTGGCGCCGTCCAGGGCGAGCCAGTCGCCGAACTGGAAGCCGAAGTCATAGAGGAAGTGCTTCCCGTCTTTGTGCTGTGCCTCATCTTCCGAGTCCACGAAGTCCACCCAGTCCTTCATGAGAGGGTAGGACTCCCGGAGCAGGGACACATCGCCGTAGTAGTCGTAGACCATCTTCGGCAAGAAGGTCCCGATGTCAGACCAGACGCCGGCGTAGAGGCCGCCGAATTCGTTGGGCAGGTAGATGGGGACACGGCCGCCGTTTTTCTGCTGGTCGAGGCGCAGGTCCCGCAGGAACTTTTTGTAGAACGCCTTCGTGTCCATGTGGAAGCCGGCGGTGGTCGAGAAGACCAACGCGTCGCCGCACCAGCCGAGACGCTCGTCCCGCTGAGGACAGTCGGTGGGCATGTCGAGGAAGTTCGACTTCATGCCCCAGAGAGAGTTGAGGAACAGGCGATCCACTTTCTTGTGGCCGGTGGTGATGGCACCGGTTTGGTCCATGTTGGAATAGACGGCACAGCCCGTAAAGTCTTCTGTCTTTACATTGTCAAGGCCGGTGACCTTGACATAGCGGAACCCGAAGAAGGTGAAGCGGGGTTCGATGACCCGGGGCGTTCCGTCGGACACATATTCGAACTCGGACTTGGCGGTCCGGTAGTTGTCGTGGTAGAAGTTCCCCTCCTGCAGGAGTTCGCCGAACTCCAGTTTCAGGGTCGTTCCCTTCGGGACGTCTGCGGTGACACGGACGAAGCCTGCAAAGTTCTGGCCGAAGTCGAGGACCGTCTCCCCTTTGGGCGTATGGATGACCTCTTTGACCGGAAGGGTCTCCCGGACGCCAACGTTCGGGGAGTACCGGTCGACGAGGTTCGTGGGAGCTTCGAGGACGACAGCGGAGGTCCAGTCATCGGACACAGCGGTCCAGTCCTGGGTCTCACCGTCATAGATGCCGCCGGAGACGAACACGCTCGGGCGGGTCTCCCAACGCTCATCGGTGACAACGACCTGCTCGGTGCCGTCTTCATAAGAAACTCGGAGTTCCGCGATGGCGGCGAAGGGGTAATCAGGGTGAGAGGCGTGGGTCAGACCGAAGGTCCCCTTGTACCAGCCGTTCCCGAGGAAGATACGAACGTCGTTGTTCTCTTGCAGGAGGTTCTGGACGTCATACGTGCAGTACTGCACGTGGTCTTTATAATCGGTGATGAAGGGAGCCAGGAAGTCGTCCCCTGCCTGTTCGCCGTTGACGGTCGCGTCGAACACGCCGAGGCCGGAGACGTAAAGCCGTGCGGAGGCGATGTGCTCTGCCGGCTGTTCCAGCGAGAAGGTCTTCCGGAATTCCGGCGCTTTGTCGTTCTCCGGAGTCCCGATCCAGGCAGCGGCCCATACATCGCCCATTTTTCCGGTTTCGAACCAGCTGAAGGCGTCCGCCATTTCTCCAGCGTCCGTCTCAACCGTCACCTGGACATAGTATCGGGTGCAGGGCGTCAAGGCGAGCTCCAGCGGCTCGCCGAGGGAGTTCAGGTCGGCTCCCTGCTTTTCCAGCAGGAGGTCCCGCATCGCCTCGTCTGACGCGACCCGAAGGAGGACGTTCTGCGCAGACTTCCCAACCGCGTCCCGGACTTTCCAGGAAACGGACAGGTCCGAAAGGTCATACCCGAGCGGGGTCTCGTATCCGCAGACGCGGATGGTATCGATGAACATAAAAAGGCCCTCCTTATGCGTTTGATCGTTATGACCAAATTATAAGGAGAGTCTTTTGGTTTCTCATCATGCCAACTTGTCGTTTTATCATAAAAAGTTGGCGATTCACTTGTTCGGTGCGTTACATCTCGATGTCCACGGCGTCCTGGATATGCTTCTTCGAGTACAGGACGACGGTGTCGCCTTCCTTCAGCATGAGGTTGCCGTTCGGGACCATGGAGCGGTTCTTGCGGCGGACCAGGACGATGAACGTCTGACGGGAGATGTCGAGGTCGCGGATGTACTCGCCGTTCCAGGGGTGTTTCCGTTTGAGGATGATTTCCTTCAAGTCGAGGTCCCACTCCTTGTCGTGGGCACTTTCGGCGCCGAGGACCAGAGTGTCTTTTTCCTCGAGAACGACGTTGCCACGCGGGACGATCGTCGAGTTGCCGCGCTGGATGACCGCAACGACCACGTTGGTCGGAAGGTTCAGATCCATGATCTTCATGCCGACCCAGTCATCGTTGTAGTTGAGCTGGACCTTGATGAAGTGGAAGTCCACTTCGCCGGTCTGCTCGTCCATCTCCTTGAAGCGCTGGTACTGTTCGACGAATCCCGCGGAAATGATACCGGTGGGGATGGCGACCATGCCGACACCGAGGAAGGTGATGATCATGCCTATGATCTTGCCGGCGACCGTGATGGGGTACACATCGCCGTAGCCGACCGTGAGCAGCGCGGACGAAGCCCACCATATGCCGGAGAGCGCATTACGAAACACGTCCGGCTGTGCCTTGTTCTCTACGCTGTACATCATAAGGCTCGCGGAGACCATAAGGACAAGGAGGATGAAGATGGAGGACAGGAGCTGCTGTTTCCGGCTCTTCAGAACGGCCGTGATGGTCCCGAGAGAGTCGTAGTAGGCGTTGATCCGGAACAGGCGGAAGAGTCGCATGACCCGGAACAGACGGAACACGGTGCCGCCCTGCGGGAAAAACCAGGGCAGGTAATAGGGCAGGAACGACACAAGGTCGATGATGCCCCAGAAGGAAAAGATATATTTCGCGACCGCTTTGGCGGTCCTCTCCTGCGGGAACAGCAGCGGCGCTGTCCAGAGACGTAGGACATAGTCGATGGCAAAGAACGCGACCGTGACCGCTTCGACCCAGTGAAGGGCGGTCGAGTAATGCAGTTCACAGTAGTCGAAGGTGAACATGATGCTGCCGATCACGTTCAGGATGATGAGGACAAAGCTCAGGATGTCGTAACCGCGGGTGATGCCGCTCTCGTTGTAGCCGACCTCGACCATCTTGAACACGGTCGTACGAAGGTTCGAGAAGCGATGCTCGTCGAACCTGGCTTGTTTCTCGTCCCGCCGGTCCTGGATCTCTTCCCGGCGTTCTGCCCGCCGCTCCTGGATCTCTTCCCGGCGTTCTGCCCGCCGGGCGTCCTTGTCGTCCCGCTTCATCTGGCGCTCGGCCAGCTGGGCAAGACGGCTCTGCGGTTTCCTTGTGGGCGATGTATCGTGGCCCGCCGTTTCCATCTCGACGAACTCTTCCGGTTTTTCCGAGTCAGCCGCTGCCGGGGCATGCGGCGACACGACCGTTTCCTCCGTCGCGGGGGACGGTCCGTCTGCCTTCCGTTTCTGGATGTCTTCCAGGAACTGGCAGTCTGTATCAAACTCGGATTCCGGTTCGAGTTCCGGTGCCGGAGGATCTCCGGTCAGAGGCAGTTTTTGTTCTTCGTTCATAGTGTGCTGGTTCTCCCTTTATTTCTTCGAACCCGGCAGGATGTTGCCGAGCGCGGCCGGAAGGTCTGTGGGACGGAAGAAGTTGATCGCCATCTGGCGTCGGTACTCCAGAGTCGGGCGGAACGCCTTCTTCGACTGTTTCAACACATCTTCCGGGATGCCGTCCGTCATCGAGTTGTAGAACGACAGCGCGTCCTGACGGCGGCGAGCCCCCTTCGGGTCCCACCAGCGCTCCGGAGTGCACTGGCAGCCCCGCTTGCGGGTTTTGTACATGACGGGACGGAGTCTCGTCAGGAATTCTTCATAGTCTTTGCCGGGGCCGGCCCAGCCGACTTCGGCAACCGCGAACAGCCGCGGGAACAGAGTCTGCTCCAGAGAGCCGTTGTCTTTGATGCGCTCGGTCGCGACGACCGCGACGACGCCCTGCAGGTTCGGGTCGTCCTGACAGACGAATTTCCCGATGTGGGGCTCGATCTCATAGACGCGTTTCAGCGGGATCATGCTGTGCGGATAGTCGAGGTGGAGTTCGAAGCTGTCAGAGTAGACATAGGGGTGGCCGTCGTCGGCATAATCCAGCATGGAGTCCGAGAAATTCAGCGTCCGGAACTGGACCGTACCGTCTGTCGGCGCATTGACCGCCTCGAGTCCGTCATTGTAGTAAACGGCTGTCTTGTCGTATTTCTTCAGAAGTTCTGACACTCTGGTCAGGAAGTAGCCGAACAGTTCTTCCGTGCCGGGCAGTTCTTCCTTCTCCATCTTGGTCTTGCAGACCGGGCAGGTCTCCCAGTCCGCGGTGACGGCAACGCCGCCGCCCACGTGGAAATACTTCGACGGGAACAGGGTGGTGATCTCTTCGAGCAGACGGTCGATGAAGTCGTACGTGCCTTCATAGCCGGCGCAGAGGATGGGCGCGTAGAGACCGCCCACATCCGGAAGTTCCACCTTGTCGTTATAGCAGCTGTACTGCGGATATGCGTGGAGCAGTGCCGTCACGTTGCCGGGCAGGTCGATCTGCGGGATGACCTCGATGCCGCGGGTCTTCGCGAAAGCCACGACGTCTTTGACGTCGTCTCGCGTGTAGAACTTCCCGCCGGAGGACAGCTCCTGCAGCTTCGGCGCGCGGAGCACTTCGAGACGCCAGGCCTGGTCGTCGGTCAGCTTCCACTGGAGCACGTTGAGTTTGCAGAGCGACATCTGTTCGAGGATCTTTTTCAGCTCCTCGACCGACACAAAGTTCCGGGCGCAGTCGAGCTGGAGGCCGCGGACATCCCAGCGGGGTTCATCCGTCATCGAGCAGAGGTCGGCATCGTTGAAATCGGACAGCTGGTAGAGGGTCGTCAGCGCGCAGATGACGCCTTCTTCCGAGGCGGCCTCTACCGTGATGCCCTCTTCCCCGACGGTCAGATGATACTCTTCCGCCTTTTCCGCTTCGATCTTGTTCAGGAACAGCCAGGGGCTCTGTTCGGCCCCGTCTGCCGCCTCCTGTACCGGGATGCCGGTGCGGTCCGAAAACGCGGTCAGGCAGTAGTCTTCGAACCCTCCGAGGTCTGCCACGAGAGTCTTCGGGAACTCGTAGTTCCCGAGCGGGACCCGGACCGGTCCGTTGATTTTGGGTAAAACATTCAGCATGGTTCTGCTTCCTCTCCGATTTTTCCGGGGCGGATCGTGATCTCCACGATCTCCCTCGGGTTGAACAGCCGCGGGATGAGTGGTGCCGCGGTATTGGAAACTCCGGTACCCACGATCATGTTGCCGTAGGCGCCCCGGACATATTTTGCCATGAGTCCCTGCCCCGGCGCGAGGACGCCTCGCGAAAAGAACCGCCACTGTCCGCCGTGGGCGTGGCCCGCGAGAATGAGGTCGATGTCCTCGTGGTTCCGAAGGCCCGGATTGCCGGTGAACGCCTTGCGTCCGTCCGGCTCTTTGATATAGTACTCGGGATGATGGTTCATGAGGATCTTGAACCCGTCTTCCCGCTCAAAGTCCGCGAGCCAGTCGAACTGGGTGTAGGGCGTGTGACCGCCGATGACTAAATCGCCAAAGCGGACATAGGTGTTATCCAGAAGGACGACACCGGTCGCGCGGATCTCCTCCGGGGTCAGCTTCGGGAATTTGATCTCGTGGTTCCCGTAGGAGAAGAAGGTCGGGGCCGTGTCGGCACAGGCCTTCAGGAACGGGAGCGCCCGTTTGTACGTCTTGCGGTGCCGGTCGACAACGTCCCCGACCACGAGGATGGCGTCGGGGTGTTCCCCTGCCACCTGGGCGATGATGTCGTCAAAGGGTTTATTGTGAACGTCGGACAGCATGATGAGCTTGTAGGTACTGCTCACGTTCGTGCTGACCCGTTCGTAGGTCGTCAGTTTCATCAGGTTCTCCATTCTACCCGTACATCGCCGGGGCCCAGTGCTTCCGCCAGGCCATCCGGGTCTGTCACGGAACCGATGCGCGTGTAGGAGTAGTCGCTTTCAAAGGTGTCGTAGAAAATGACCAGCGTGTTGCTCTGGAACAGCATGACGTCGCCCGCGCGGATGGTCCCGGGCCGGGTGGCGCTGGTCGGCAGCGTCGAATAGTAATAGTACTTTTCATTGCCGTTCAGTTCGGTCATCTCGAGGTCGAGCGGCAGCTGGGCTTTCAGCGCCTGCACCGTTTCATTGTTCTCGAGCCGGACCGTGAAGGTCTTTCCACCCACGATGAGTTTCATGTCTTCCGCCTTCTGCGTGGTCGTGGCGGTAGCTTCCGCCTTTTTGGTGTTGCCTTTCTGGACATCTCCCTGCGCGTCGGGCACGGTGGAGACTTCGATGTAGTTCCCGTCTTTGTCCGTGGCGCGGGTGAGGTCCGGGGCCGACGCCGTGACCTTCGCTTTCCGGGCGGCCTCTTCGTCGGCACTCGTGTCTTTGACGTGCTGACAGCCGGTCAGGAGCATACCGAGGAGCAGGAGGAACGTAACGAGCATGGCGGCGGTACATCGCCAACCGCAGCGGAACCGATGGTCCATACGGGTCCCTCCCCTCTGATATCTTACCCTTTATCTTACCATGAAAGGAGTAGAACTGCCAGTTTTGCTTTTCTCATAAGAATTTATACTACTGTAAAGCAATAAACTATGGTAAACTATTGGAGTTATTGTTTGTTAAGAAAAGCGAATCTTTACGGAAGGTGGATCATCCATGCTTGCAAACGCGATCACTGCTGTTTCGGACTTCCTGTGGGGCTGGCCCCTCATCATCATTCTGTTCGGAACACATATCTTCATGACCTTTCGGACCGGGTTTATCCAGAAAGACGTCTTCAAAGCCATCAAGCTCTCGGTCACTCCGGACAAAGGTGCCACAGGCAACGTCTCTCAGTTCGGCGCCCTGACCACCGCGCTGTCCTCGACCATCGGTACCGGCAACATCGTCGGCGTCGGCACGGCCATCGCGCTCGGCGGACCCGGCGCAGTCCTCTGGATGTGGATCACCGGTCTCCTCGGCATGGCCACCAAATACTCTGAGACCATCATCGCGGTCAAATACCGCGTCAAAGGGGAAAAAGGCGATATGATCGGCGGCGCCATGTACGCCCTCGACCGCCGGCTCCACATGAAGTGGCTCGGCGTCATCTTCGCCGTCCTGGCCCTCCTCGCCTCCTTCGGCATCGGCTGTACGGTCCAGGCCAACGCCATCGTCGCCAACGTGACGGACGCCATCCCGGCCATGAGTCCGCTGCTCGTCGCCAGTATCCTCGCGGTCATGGTCGCCCTCGTCATCATCGGCGGCATCCAGAGCATCACCCGGGTCGCGGAGAAACTCGTCCCCATCATGGCAGTGTTTTATGTGGCAGGCTGTATCGCCATCCTCGTCATGAACCACGCCTACCTCGGCGCGACCGTCGTCACCATCCTGAAGGCGGCCTTCACCGTACGCGCTGCCGGCGGCGGATTCATCGGTTCCACCATCATGATGGCGGCCCGTTACGGTACTGCCCGCGGTCTGTTCTCCAACGAATCCGGTATGGGTTCCGCGCCGCTCGTCGCGGCAGCCGCCCAGACCCGCAACCCGAAACGCCAGGCCCTGGTCTCCATGACCGGTACGTTCTGGGACACCGTCGTCATCTGTCTCATGACCGGCCTCGTCCTGGTCTCCTGTGTCCTCCGCCACCCGGCGATCGACGCGACCAGCGGCAACGGCGCCAACCTGACTGCCCAGTCCTTCGGCTCCATCCCCTACATTGGGACCCCCATCCTCATCCTCGGCCTCATTTCGTTCGCCTTCTCCACCATCCTCGGCTGGTATTATTACGGTGAGCGCTGCCTCGTCTATCTGTTCGGCGAGCAGGTCATTTTCCTCTACAAGATCCTCTGGATCATCGGCGTCATCGTCGGTTCTCTGATGGAACTCAACCTCGTCTGGTCCGCGTCTGAACTTCTGAACGGCCTCATGGCCATCCCGAACATCGTTGCGGTCCTGCTGCTGAGCGCGGAGATCGCGAAAGATACGAAGCGGTACAAAGGCAAGCACATCGACGATGTGGACGACACCGAGATCCCCGTCGTCAGGAATGCAAAGCGCGGCGTCCTCCACATTCCGATGGAAGACCCGAATCACACAGACTGGTAATTCCCGTCGACTGGCAAACCCAAAACCAAAAACCGGCTTCTCCCCTGAGAGGCCTGTTTTTTATTACCCTCAACTGTATTTGCCAAGCTCGTCAAACTGAAATTTGTCGAGTTCAGCACTTGCCTGACTAAGCTCTATTTGTGCGCCTGCGCACACCGTTCGACGCAGGCGGGTGCGGTGAACGGTTCGAGAGCCCGGGCACTGGCAGCCCGACCTCCGAACCTGCGGCGTTCCCCATCCCGCCTGCTGAACGTTTCTCCTGCCCTACTGACCTCTCCAAGGCTCTTCTTTATGTCGGTGGTACAAGCTTTCTTGTTT
>JAFRHS010000036.1 GCA_017433225.1 Clostridia bacterium | reverse complement strand
TGAAGAAATAGGTTTATGAAATTGTCCGTCATGCAGGTTCATTCAAAGCAGACGGTCATTTCCGCGGTTGGGGTGCGGCGGCTGCCGCAGCTCGGGAGCAAGGGGGTTTGCGCTCCGGTTCATGTTCGGACTATATGTAAATGTTTTATAAAAGGGGTTTTGGACCGTTAGAAGTTCCTTCTGCGAACAATGTTCAGGACTTTGCCTAACGTGTCCTCCTGCTGGACCGCGCCGTAGACTCGGGAGTCGGCGGAGTTTTCGCGGTCATCGCCCAGTAAGAAGATCTCGCCCTTTTTGAGGGTGATGGGAAACGTGACACCCTCAGTGTAGGGAAGCGTCTCTTTCTGGGGGTTGGGTTCTTCCTGGAGCGCGCCGTTGACGGTGAAGCCATCCGGCGTCATGTCCACGGTGTCACCCGCGGTAGCCACTACTCGCATAACCTGTGTCTTGCCCTGATATTTAAGGGCGGCCTCCTGTCCTACATCGAAGTCCTTGTCGATTCTGGAGTAGATGACCAGGTCTCCGGACTTGATGTTCGGTTCCATGGCCACATCGTTGTAACGGGTGGCGCCAAACAGAAACGTGAACAGTAAGACGAACAGAAGAATGACGATGAGGATCTTCAAAAGAAGGAGAAGGATGTCGGAGAGCACCGAAGTCGGTGCTTTCACTTTTTCTTTCGCCATTTCATCGCCTCTTCTCTCTGCGGGGTCATGTCAGAAAAATGAAGGATGGATCGCCCATACATTTATATAATGGGCGATCCGCTCTTCGTTTTACTTGCGTACCTCTTCAGATAGGGGTCTTCAAAGGCCAGGCAAGGTGTGGCTTCAGTTGTACGAGCGGAGTTTACTTTTCGCTCCGGATGACGGTCATGAGTTCGCCCAGCGTCTCTTTCGCATTGACGGGTCCGAACTGTCTGGAGTCCACTGAGTCGGGCCGGTTGTCACCCATCAGGAAGACCTCTCCTTTTTTCAGCTTCACGGGGAAGCTGGTACCTTCCTTAAAAGGCAAGGTGTCTTTTGACGGGTCCGGTTCACTCTGCAGCGCTCCGTTGATGACCAATCCGTCCTCAGTCATGTCTACTGTGTCGCCGGCAACCGCTACGACACGCATGACCTGAGTTTGGTCGTTGTACCGGAATGCCACACAGTTCGTTGCTACATAGTTCTTGTCCAACCGATAGTAGATGATTCGGTCGCCTTCCTTGAGGTTCGGGTCCATCGAATTCGATGTGATCTTCGCGGTCCCGAACAGGAACGTGAACATGAGCATGAACACCAGTACAATGACCAGGATCTTCAGGACTAGTTTGAGAATGTCATTGAGCACCCCTGGTGGTTTCTTTGCGGGCTGCTCTGCCTGGTCCTGAACAACTTCCGTTGCCGGAGAGGTCTCATCCATTGGCAGTCATCCTTTTCTACGCGTACAAAATTCTTGTGCATTTTGTACAAATACAAAAGTTGGTGTTGTTCTATCAATCCGTGCAACTGCACGAAATCGAACATATCTTACTGGTTTTATCTTATAATTTCCAGGAACGACAGTCAATAGATTTGCTAAAAGTTGAAAAATTAATTTCAAACAGCTTAAATTTGGCTAAAAATTCAGACTTATTTAAGAATTTTTTGTATACTTGTTGCGCTTCTGACACTTTATACGCGTATATGGAAAATCAAATAGACGCTATTTGTGCAATTTGCACATGGTGTTATGCAAAATGCCGAAACGGGCCAAAAAATTAAGGTTTCCTTCAGCTTTGGCCAGAGCAGCCGTTTTCTTATAACGAACTGAACGGTTTCGCAAAATATGTCGTATTTTCGGCCCCGGACAAAAACCAGATCGAGCATTGATTTGTACGAGCTCTGTGAAATATAACTGAACATCTGACTGATTCATTAATTTGCAAATTTTGTTTCATTTTTCGTATGAGTACAAAAAACTGGTCGCGAATAAATAGCGGACAGGGAGCCCTCTCCCCGTCCGCTTTCGTCTTGCTCTTGCCAAACATATAGCTAAAATAGTATGATATATGGGAATATATTGTTATAAGTAACGATGTTAAGTACTATATACTGTGAAATACTGTGAAAGGCCCCGCCATGAAAGACCTCAAACCCTATGTGCTCCCGTTGTCGCTTGCAGCTGTCCAGTGGATCGCGACCACTCTGCTGCGGGTCGACCGGGTATTCTTCACATATGACCATGTGACCCCCTGGATGATCGCCACAAAAGTGCTGTACTTCCTGTTCCTGGCGGTCGCGTGGTGTTTTTTGTTTGCGGCGGTCCGAAACATCCGGGACAACAAGGCCGGTTGGCGCCGCGGCGCGCAGGTCTTCGCTCTGTACTGGCCCGTCACGCTCGTGTACCAGCTGCTCCTGTGGCCGGGAACCTGGTCCTGGGACGACATCTTCACTCTCGAGCGCATCTCGACGTACGAGGGCTGGGACCCCTGGCAGCACATCCTGACCGGCGCCTATGACACGGTCCTTCTGAATGTCCTCCCCTTCCCCGGCGGACTGATCTTCCTGCAGAACATCCTCGTCTCCGTCTGTGTGGCATTCATCGTCGCGAAACTCGAGAGCACGTTCCGTTTGCCGAAGATCCCGCTGTGGCCGATCGACACCGCCGTCAAGGCCCTGCCCTTCTTCCTGCCGCCGGTGCTCACATACCAGTTCTCCGGATACCGCCTCGGCATGTACATCTACGTCGAGCTCACCATGCTCGTCATGCTGCTGTGCGCCTGGAAGGACAAGAAAGAGTGGAGTTGGAAGTACACGTTCCTCTTCACGTTCCTCGCCGTCGTCACCTGTCTGTGGCGGACCGAGTCTCTCGTGTACGTCCCGTTCCTCCTTCTGTTGCTCCTCTGCACCCGGAAGGACGTCCTGCCGAAGGTGAAGAAGATCGTCTCCATGGTGCTCGTCGTCGTGTGCTTTGTCGGCATCTACGGGTTCCAGAGCCGGCTCATCGGGAACGACAGCTACCAGGTCATGTCCCTCATGCGGCCGACCGCGGTCCTCGTGCGCGCGGCAGATGAGCAGGAAGACGCGGAAGCGCTCGCCACTATCGACAAAGTGGTCTCGGTCGAGGCCATCCGCAACAAATACGACCTCAACGGCGAACAGCTCTTCTGGGAGGACGACGTCCTCCGCGAGGGCTTCACCGCCGACGAATACAGCTCCATGAGCAGTGCCATGGTGGAACTCGCGAAGAAGTACCCGAACGTCGTTCTCAACGAGCGCTGGCAGCTTTTCGTCAAGGGCTCCGGCTGGGACGCGGACACGGTCCGCTGTCTCCCCTACTCCATGGAGGCGTACCGTCCGGGCAGCGAGATCGACTCCGCCCTCATCCTGCAAAAGCACCAGTGGCCGGGCAACACGCCCATCTCGAGAGAAGTCCGTGAGCGGACCATCCACTTCCTGGGTCTTCGCAAGATGAACGGCACGCTCATGCAGAGAGCCAACAAACTGCTCTGGAACGCGTTCATTCCGGAAGCGGTCCTCATCCTGGCGTGGCTCTACTGCCTTGTCCGGCGCAAGTGGTGGCCCTTCGGCATCCTGAGCGCCATCCTTCTGAAACTCCCGGTCGTGTTCCTGACGGAGCCCGCCCGCTGGTTCATGTACCAGTTATCGTTCTATCTTCTTGGGTTCACCGTGCTCGTGTACGGGGTGCTGCGAGGGGTCGAGTGGTACATCGCCAAACGAAATGCCAAAAAGGAGACTTTGAACAATGAGTAAGATCCTTCTGTTCATCCCCATGTACAACTGCGAGAAGCAGATCCCCCGCGTGCTCGGGCAGCTGACCGACGAGGTCTGTTCGTACCTGAGTGAGGTCATCGTCGTCAACAACCGGAGTACGGACGGCGGCGAACAGGTCGCGGCGGACTACCTCAAACAGCGAAACCTGCCCATTAAGGCGAAGGTCCTGCGCAACGACGACAACTACGGGCTCGGCGGGTCCCACAAAGTGGCGTTCCAGTACGCCATGGACCACGGGTTCGACTACGTCATCGTGCTGCACGGGGACGACCAGGGCGACATCTCGAACATCCTGCCGTACCTTAAGAACCGCGAGTACGAGAAGTACGACTGCTTCCTCGGCGCCCGCTTCATGAAGGGCTCGCAGCTCCAGGGCTACTCCGCGTTCCGCACGTTCGGCAACCGGGTGTACGACCTCCTGTTCTCCGCGGTCTGCCGGTACATGGTCTACGACCTCGGGTCCGGGCTCAACATGTACAAAACGGACATCCTGCGGGACCAGTTCTACCTCAAATACAAGGACAACCTCATCTTCAACTACTGCATGGTCATGGGGTCTGCCTACTATAAACACAAAGTGAAGTTCTTCCCCATCATCTGGCGGGAAGAGGACCAGGTGTCCAACGTCAAGATGGTCTCCCAGGCCATCACCGTGCTGCAGCTCCTCGCTTCGTTCGCGATGAACCGCAAAAAGTTCGTGGAAGCCGAGCACAGAGACAAGGTCGTGGATGCCTACACCGCACAAGTCGTCTACGAAAACTGACGAAAGGAAGTTTCGAAGTGAAAGCGTTTCTGTTGAAATACCGCGTGGTGGACATCCTCACGCTGTGCATCGCCCTCGGGGTGTTTCTGGCTGTGTACCGGAACTTCCCCGCGCTGTTTGCCGGCGTGACGGTGGCGCAGGTGGCGGTCATCATCGTGACCGCGCTCCTCGTGCACACGCTCAAAGCCACCCGCCTGTTCCTGGCCCTCTACGGGCAGAAGATCAGCATCTCGGAGCACCTCGCCCTCTACTGCAAGGTGACCCCGGTGTCCATGGTCCTGCCGTACAAGGTCGGGGAGTTCTACCGCATGTACGCCTACGGCACGCACCTGCACAGCGGGCTCAAGGGCATCGTCATCATCCTGCTCGACCGGTTCATGGACACGGCGGCTCTCGTCACCATGATCCTCCTCGCCGCCTTCTTCTATGGCGGAGGGATGTCCTCCCTGCTCATGGTCCTTCTCATCTTCCTCGTGCTGGTCGTGCTCCTGTACCGGGCCTTCCCGAGTGCCCGCGCGTTCTGGAAGCACTATTTCCTCACGAAGAAGGCGACGCCGCGGCGCATGGGCGCGCTGAAGGCGCTCGAGAGCTTCCACCGCATCTACGAGGAAGTGTCCGTGGTCACCAGCGGCCGGGGCATCCTGCTCTACGTGCTCTCCATCCTCGCCTGGGGCGTGGAGATCGGGAGCATCGTGCTGCAGACGAAACTGTTCTTCGGCGGGGCCGTGGCAGACACCATGTCCGCCTACCTTGCTTCGGCGATGAGCGGCGACCCGTCCGTACCGCTGCGGCAGTTCATCTTCATCAGCGTCATCCTGCTGCTCGTCCTGTTCTGTGTCATCCAGACGGTCCGGGCATTCTCGAAGAAAAAGGGGTAAGTCATGAAACTGATTGTCATCTACGACGACACCGGTCGGAAAAGCGAAGTCATTACAGACATCATCGGCAGAAAAGGGTTTGCCGATGTGGTCGTGAAGAAACGCCACCTGGAGGACTACTACCGGGAGGCGCTGGAGGCCCGTTATCCGGACCTCGTCTGGCGGAAGGTCCATGTCCCCTTCGAGTATGAGGACCTCGTCAAGGAACTGCAGAACCTGAGCGCTTCCGAAGTGAAAGTGTTCCACTGCTTCGCGAACTACTTCATTACGGACAAGAAGCTTGCGGACCTCTCGTTCCGCAAGGTCGAATACGTCGACGACCCCTACGCCATCTACGATGACGCGGGCCGGACCATCGGCGCCATGTTCCCGGACCTGGAGACGTATATCGCCTTCGTCGAGGCCATCCTCGGCGGCACCAAAGCCTGGGACCAGGTGCGCACGCTGCCGGAGTCCTTCGAGATGGACGGGCTCGTGGACATCGGGCTCATCGGGAACTTCATCCAGGTCATCACCGGCAACTTCGACTCGCGGTACTTCAACTCCCTCGAGGGCAACGACTTCACACTCGTGAAGCGCTCGCCGAACAAGGAGAAGATCCGCGCCGAATACAACTTCTACCACCTCCTGCCGGAGGATATGAAATACTGGTTCGTCATGCCGTTCAACTATGCGGAAGACGAGTCAGAAGCCAGCTACATGATGGAGCGGCTCCACATGACAGACCTCGCCATCAAGTGGGTGCACGGTTCCATGGACGAGACCGAGTTCTCGGAGCTCATGGACAAGTACTTCTACTTCTTCTCCTGCCGCCACGCGAAGGACTGCTCCGCGGAGGAGTACACGGCCGTGGCGAACGACCTGTATGTCGACAAAGTCAACAAGCGTGTGGCGGACCTCAAGAGTTTGCCGCAGTATGCGGACATTGAACGGCTGCTGTCGGTCTCCGGCGAGGACGACCTCGACACGCTGGTGGCGAAGTACCTCGACCTGAAGGAGCGTGTAGAGAAGAAAGCCAAGTATGAGAACAAGCTGTGCATCGGCCACGGCGACCCGTGCTTCGCGAACGCGCTGTACAACAAGTCCACGCGGACACTGAAGTTCGTTGACCCGAAGGGCGCCCTGACCGAAGAGGACCTCTGGACCAATCCGTACTACGACGTGGCGAAACTCAGCCACTCGGTCTGCGGCCGGTACGACTTCTTCAACAACGCGCTGTTCGACATCAAGCTGGGCGAGGACTTCGCGTTCCAGCTGGACGTCCCGTTCGACAACGCGCGTTACAAGGAGATCTTCCGCGAGAAGTGCGAGGCCAACGGCTTCGACTGGTGGTCCGTCCGCGTGTACGAGGCCTCCCTGTTCCTGTCTATGCTGCCCCTGCACATCGACAACCCGCAGAAGGTCTTCGGCCTCCTGCTGAACGCCAAAAATATCCTGAAGGAAATCGAAGAGAATGTTTGACAACATGTTTTCCTTCGTCTTTGACGTCGACGGCACCCTGTGCCCCATCAAAGGCGAAGACGAGTCTTATTCCGACCTCGTCCCGTACGCGGACATGGTCGAAAAGCTCCGGGAGTACAAGGCCCAGGGGGCTCGCATCGTCCTGTATACGTCCCGCAACATGCGGACCTACGGGGGCGACGTGTCCCTCATTCTCGAGCACACCAAACCCGAACTCGAGGCCTGGCTTTCGAAGTGGGACATTCCGTATGACGAGATCGTGTACGGGAAGCTGTGGCCCGGCCACAAGGGACTCTATGTGGACGACCGGTCCGTCCGGCCCGATGAGTTTTTGAAGTACTCGGTGGAGGAGCTCGAGGAGATCTGTGAAGCTTCGAAGCCGGCGGCGTGGCACGGCGCGGCCCGCTCTGGGGCGCCGGACGCTGACGAGGCGCCCGCGGCCATCGACGTGGTCATTACCATGGGCGGCCTCGGGTCGCGGTTCCGCAAGGCCGGCTACACGGTGCCGAAGTACATGATCGACGCCAAAGGCAAGACCCTGTTCGAGTGGTCCCTCATTTCACTGGAAGGGTACCGGGACCGTGTCGACCGGTACGTGTTCCTCGCCATGGAAGACGAGACCGTGGACGTCGAGGGCTTTGTGCGCAGGAAGTGCGCGGAGCTCGGCATTACGAATTACGAACTCATCCTGCTCGACCACCTGACCGACGGCCAGGCGACGACGGCGTTGCTGGCGAACCGGTACTGGGACCCGGCCCACGCGCTGCTGGTTTACAACATCGACACGTATGTCGAGGCCGGCGAGATGAACTGGCAGGAGCTCAAAGGCGACGGGTTCATCCCCTGCTTCCAGGCGCCCGGCGACCACTGGAGCTTCGTCCGTCTGGACGACGCGGGCAGGGTCGTGGAGATCAAGGAAAAACAGAGGATCTCCCCGTACTGCACCCTCGGCGCCTACTACTTCCGCACCTGTCAGCTCTACGAAGACCTGTACCACGAGTACTACGATGTCCCCCGGGACGACCTCGTGAACGGGGAGAAGTATATCGCCCCGCTGTATGACTACCTGCTCTCGAAGGGTGGCGACATCTACATCTCGGACATTGCGCCCGAACGGGTGCATGTCCTCGGCACGCCCGAAGAACTCGAGGCGTTTTTGAAGGAAGGCGACGCATGAGTATCTGGCAAAAGGCGGTGCGGTTCATCGGGTTCAGCGGACTCGGCTGGATCCTCGACTTCATCGTGTACAGCATCCTCGGCATCTGGTTCTCGAACCTGGTCCTGAACAACTTCATCAGCTCGTGGGTGGGCGTCACGTTCGTCTTCATCTTCGCGACGCGAAAGGTGTTCGAGAATTCGAGCAAGGTGCCGCTGTGGGCGAAGTACCTCATCTACATCGTGTACCAGTTCGTCCTCATCCTGTGCGTCTCGAAACTGCTCGGCGTCATCGATGTGTTCATCCAGAACCACTTCACCTGGGAACTCCTGTTGAAGACGTCCAAGTTCATCGCCAAGATCCTGATCACGCCCATCACCATGACCCTGAACTTCTTCGTCATGCGCGGCGTTGTAGAGAAACTGTAAGGAGGTGGCTCCGTGAGTCAACAAGTTGACGCGGTCTCGACCGCGGCTGGCAGCGCGGTCGGCACTTCAGCGGGCGGCGCGAAGAAACGCCTGCTGTCGTTAGACCTCCTGCGCATTTTTGCCATCCTGCTGGTCATCTTCAACCACACGAACTACCGGGGGTTCTTCCGCTTCCTGTCGGATGACCCGTCGACGTTCCTCTACTGGTTCGACCTGTTCTTCTCGGTGGCCTGCAAAGTGGCGGTCCCGCTGTTCTTCATGATCAGCGGCGCGTTCCTGCTGCGCAAAGACGAGAGCATCGGGAAGACGTACCAGCGGGGCATCCGCATCGCGGTCGACCTCGTGCTGTTCTCCCTTCTGTTCTACGAAGTCTTCGCCTGGCAGAGCGGCGAACCGCTGACCCTGATGGGCTTCCTGAAGGGGACCATCCAGAAGAATGTGTGGCATCTCTGGTACCTTTACACGTACATCGCCTTTCTGCTGGTGGTCCCGGTGCTCCGGGGCTTCGTCCGCGGGCTCTCTGAAAAAGAAGGACTCGTGCTGTTCGGCCTCGCCTGCACCTTCGGGTGCGTGCTTCCGTTCCTCGAGTTCTATGTGGGCTCGGTGAACAGCCTGGCCGTCCCGACCTGGTCGTTCGCCATGATTCTCTTCTACCCCGTCATGGGCTTCCTGCTGACATGGAAGGTGGACCTCGCGAAGGTTTCCGGCAAACAGCTCGGCATCCTGTGGGCGATCAACCTCCTGCTTTTCGCCATCTGCATGTATACGCAGTACCGCTGGCTCGGGAAACACCCGGGCAGCCTCGACGAACGGTTCCTGACAAACAACCGGTTCTTCAACGCGCCCCTCGTGTTCCTCACCTTCCTGAAGCTCTTTGACGGCAAGTCTCTCGGCGAGAAGGCGGACAAAGTACTGACCGAAGTGGCCCTGTGCACGTTCGGTGTGTACCTCATCCACCCCCTGTTCCTCACGTACCTGCCTCCGTTCCTGAAAGTCTGGAACGTGTTCGAACACGGCGGGTTCCTGCGCAACGAATTCGGCATCGTGCTGACGGTGCTGTGCGTGTACCTCATCTCACTCGCCATCACCTGGGTGCTTCGATGCATCCCGGTGGTGAAGAAGCTGTTCTGAGGACGTTCAGAGCAACAGGCTGCACAGCCCCAAGCAGACAAAACATCCGTAACAAGCAAAAGACCGCCGGTCCACCTTATTCTTGGTGTGCCAGGCGGTCCTTTTTGTTTTCAGACCTTCTCTCGCTCTGATTTACCGCCTGTTTTCTTGCATACGGCAATGTCGGCGGTAAGATTCAGGGTACTTTTTGAAGATAAAAGGTGAGTTTACCGCCTATTCTTCCGTTTTCGAAGAAAGAGGCGGTAAAAGAATGGTGGTTTTTTCCGTGATGCTCTCAGAATTACCGCCTGGTTCCTCGTTTTCGCTTTTTTAGGCGGTAAAATGCCGAAGGATCGTTTGTTTTCACGCTCCGTTTTACCGCCTGTTTTTCTGTTTTCGATACTATAGGCGGTAAAAACGGAAGAAGAGCTCCTTTTTGCTTACAAGAATTACCGCCTATTCTCCCGCTATCGCAGGACCCGGCGGTAAATGACGCCGGAGCTTCGTCGGAGGTTCACGGAGTCGGGGCAAATGGCCCCTTGGTCCGGAACCTGCGGCACCTCCTCGCACCGGCTGAACCGTTCTCCTTGCAGGCCGAAGGGCACACTTGTCCTTTGGCCTGTTGTTTGCCTCACACAGCAGAAAAGGCCCTTGTCAAGGTCGGCGGTAGCCGCCGAAGGGAAGCCTTGACAAGGGTCTTTGAATGCTGTAACTGAGGTGACAGGGCACCTGACTGTCAGTCCTTCAGGAGGCCGGTCTGCTTCATGGCGGCGAGCTGGCGGCACATGAGGACGTGGGCGGCGCTCGAGAGGCGGTTCAGGACGTAGAGGATGTCCTGGCGGACGGGTTCTTTGTAGCCGGAGGTGGCGGCCTCTTCGCGGAACAGGCGGACCGCGGCGCTCTCGACCTGGCGCAGTTCGGTGCGGATGAGGTTGAGGCGGCAGTAGACCTCGCCGAAGTCGTGGTCCGGGCGGGTCATGGTCGGGATGCCGAAGACCTCGCCCGCGTTGTGGGACTGCTCCTGGAGTTCGTCGAGCGTGAAGCCGAAGAGGCGGAACGTGCCGCCGGAGCCGTCCGGCTCGATGCCTTCGAGCGGCTCGCCGGTGTACTCCGCGGTCATGACTTTACGCAGGAGGTCGAGAAGTTCCTCGAGGTTCGAGAGCAGTTCCTGGTAGTGCCGGAACAGTGCGACCGTGTCCACGACCTGGACGCGGGTGTCCACCATGGTCTGGGTCAGAAGGACCTCCGCTTCGGCGTGGTCCAGCGCGCCGCGGAACAGGATGAGCGGGTCATCTTTGGTGACGTAGCCGTCATTCGCGTGCGCTTTGGTCTCATATGGGCGCTTTTCCATTTCCGACATTGGAACGCCTCCTTCGTTCAGTACTACCAGCATTATACCAAAAAAAGCGAGGGACCGATATCAAATCAGTCCCAGTTCCTGGAATCCGTTGTAGATGCCGTCCTCGTCAATGCGTCCGCAGACGCGGTCCGCGAGTGCTTTGAGGTTGTCTGTGCCGTTGCCCATGACGACGCCGGTGTGGGCGTACTGGATCATTTCGAGGTCGTTCGGTCCATCGCCAAAGGCAATGCTGTCTTCGTGGGGCACGCCGACGTGTTCCAGGTACTTCTCCATGCCGAGGGCTTTGGTGACGCCGGCTTTGTTGATCTCACCGTCGCAGAAGCGGGAGACCTTGTACGACGAGTCGACGACGTAGTAGGCCGGGCCGAGGTCGCGCTGGACCACGGCCGCCTCCAGCGGGCACTGGAAGTAGCAGCACTTCTCGATGCCCGGGATGCGCTCGGGGTGCTCCTCGAGGATGGTGAGGCCGAAGATGTCTTCGATCTCCTCCTCGGTGCGGCCGAGGGCTTTGAAGGCGTCGACGATGTTGTCCATGGAGGACGGCTCCGCATACACGCCGGAGTCCGCCTGCAGGAAGAACGTCACGTTGTTTTCATGGAAATAGGCGACCAGGTCCTGCGCCATTTCCGGGCTCATGCAGTCGTGCCAGATGATCTCGCCGCCCCGGTTCACCTGGGCGCCCGCGGCGGCGACACAGCCGTCGAAGAGGTCCGCGTTCTCCTTGAGGATGGGCTCGATCTGCGTGGTGCTGCGGCCCGTGCAGATGACCATCTCATGGCCGTTTGCGCGGGCGCGGCGGAGGGCCTCCCGTGCGGACTCCGGCATGGTGCCGTCCCGCAGGATCAGGGTGCCGTCCATATCCAAGAATACGACTTTCTTGTTCATAAGAGGTTCGCTTTCTGTCAGGTTATCCGTTAACTGCGCCGTGCACTTCTGCCGGCGCGTCCTCTTTCAGATTATACCACCAGCGGAAGACCGCCACGCCGATGATGATGACGTAGCCGATGACGCTGAGATAGTCCGGGATCTCGCCCCAGGCCAGGAAGCCCCAGAGGGCCGCGAACAGGACCTGGGAGTAGTCGAAGACGGAGATCTCCTTGGCGGGCGCGTGCGCGTATGCCGCCGTGATGCTGAACTGGCCGCCCGCTCCGCCGACGCCGGCGAGCAGCAGAAAGACGAGTTGCTGCCAGGTCATCGGGTGGTACGAGAAGAGCAGGTACGGCGCGGTGAACAGGATCGAGAACGCGGAGAACGCGAACACGATGACCGGGCCCCTCTCCCCCTGTTTGGAGAGCTTCCGGACGTACGTATAGGCCGTGCCGGCGGCGAAGCCGGAGAAGAGCCCGACGAGGGCCGGCAGGCTCGCGATGCCCGCGGTCGGTTTGATGACAAATGCCGCGCCGGCGAGTGCGATGAGCACCGACGTCCACTCCACCTTGTTCGGCCGCTCTCTCAGGATGAAGAGCGACATGACGATGGCGAAGAACGGCGACATCTTGTTCAAGATGTTGGAGTCGGCAAGGCCGAGGCGGTCGATCGCCCAGAAGTTGGCGACCATGCCGAGCGTTCCGAAGAGGCAGCGCAGGAACAGGCCGCCCCAGGAGTCCTTCTTCACATGGAACTTCTCTTCGCTCTTTGCCAGCGCGATGAACGCGAGGAAGAACGCGATGAGGTTGCGGAAGAAGACTTTCTGCATGGAGGGTACATCGCCCGAGAGCTTCACGAAAAACGTCATGAGGCTGAAGAAGAACGCCGCTGACAGGATGTACAGGATGCCCTTCGCTTTGGGCGGGATGCGTGCGGTGAGGCTGCTCATGGGGACCCTCCTTTCTCCAGAATTAAAATTGCTACTATTCTAGCACAAATGGCGGATATGGCAAGCCTCTTCTTTCTCTTGTTTAGACCGTTGTTTTTTAGTAAAATGTGTCTTGGAAACCAACCGAAAGAAGTGAGTCTATGTTTTTAGCTGCCAACACCGTTTTGATGATCTACCTGACCGCGGCGGTCCTCCCTGCCATCGTCCTCATGGTCTATGTGTACAAGAAGGACCAGCGGGACACGGAGCCGGTCGGCCTGTTGGCGATGTGCCTCCTCATGGGCGTCTGCGCGGCGCTCCTGTCGATCGCCGGCGAAGGGTTCGGGATGTATGCGCTCAACATGTCGCAGATCGACCAGACCACACCGCTGTACGTCATGGCGCTGGCCTTCGGGGTCGTTGCCGTCGTGGAGGAAGGCTCCAAGCTCCTCTTCCTGTACCTCAAGACCTGGAAGAGTCCCTACTTCGACTACAAGTTCGACGGCATCATCTATGCCGTGTTCGTGTCTCTCGGCTTTGCGGCGTTTGAGAACATCAAGTACGTGTTCTCGTACGGCCTCTCCGTGGCGCTGCCCCGCGCGGTCCTCGCCATCCCCGGCCACATGACCTTTGCGGTCGTCATGGGTGTCTTCTACGGACGCGCCAAGTACCTCGAGAACCACGGCAAACCCGGCAAGTGGCTGTACATCTTCCTCGGATGGTTCTTCGCCGTCCTCCTCCACGGGTTCTACGACACCTGCGCCATGCTCGGCACCGCGGAGTCCTCGCTGGTGTTCTCCGTGTTCATCATCTTCATGTACCTTCTGGTCTTCGGCCTCATCAAACGGGAGTCGAACCAGGACTACAAACTGAACTGACTTTGCAAAAAGAAAACCCCCGCCGATGGCGGGGGTTTTTGATTTGTGTCAGGAGAACCGTCCCTGTGACACGTCACGCGAGGGCAGCGCCGAGGGCCTTGCAGGCGGCGAGAGCTTCGTCGTCGGGCATCTCATTGGCCATGACGGGCTCAACGACCAGGTCTGCGCCGGACGCTTTGCAGTCTTCTTCCCAGTCTCTCATCCATTCGCCGTCGCCCCAGCCGTAGGAGCCGAAGAGGGCGATCGGTTTTCCGGACAGAGCGCCTTTGACCTCGGCGAACATGGGCTCGAACTCGTCCTCCTCGAGGACTTCGGCGCCCATCGCCGGACAGCCGAACGCGATGCCGTCGTAGGCGGTGACTTTCGTCGCGTTGAAGTCGGACGGGCCGAGGACGTCGACAGACGCGCCAGCGCCGCGGGCGCCCTGCGCGACCGCGTCAGCCATGGCTTCGGTGTTGCCGGTGCCGGACCAGAATACTACTGCTACTTTGCTCATGAGGATCTACCTTTCTAGTGTGAGGGTTGATTTATGGAACGTAAAATTACGTTTCTAAGTGTAACCGCTGGCGCCCCTGCGGTCAAGAGGGAAACCGAAAGCAGCCGCTTGGGAGGACGACTGCTTCTCGGTTAGGCATATTATGATTTTGTAAAAAGAGATATCTATATGGGAAGGAGATATCTGGCTTACGGCAATTGGGAGGTTACCGTAGTGGTGATTGCCAGCCGGGCTTGGGAGTTAGCCCGTGCTAACTGCGTATATAGTACCCCACGTTCGAGGGGAAGTCAAGGATATTTTGGAAATTGGCACAGAAGTTTTTTCGCGTGACAAATTGCGCGGCATCGGTTGTGGCGCTTGCCCTTTCGTTCCTATATAATGAAACTGTAGACATATGTTGAGAGAGCATGATGGAGGAGGTCTCCCCTATGCTGTTTGGTTACTTTGTGCTGGCGTTACTGCCCATCCTGTGGCTCATCGTGGCGATGAGCGTCATCAAGATGCAGGCCTGGACCGCGGCGCTGACCGCCATGGTCATCGCCTTCGTCGAGGCCATGGTCTTCTGGCACGCGAGCTTCCTGTCCGCCACGACTTCGGTGGCCGAGGGCGTCGTCATGGCGCTGTGGCCCATCGTCCTCGTTATCATCGCCGCCATCTTCGTGTACAACATGACGGTACACACCGGGGCGATGGACGTCATCAAGTCCCAGCTCACATCCGTGTCCAATGACCGGCGGGTGCTGGCGATCCTCATCGCCTGGTGTTTCGGCGGGTTCATGGAGGGCATGGCCGGTTACGGCACCGCCATCGCCATCCCCGCCTCCATGATGTTCGCCCTCGGGTTCAACCCGGTCGAGGCCATCCTCATGTGCCTCGTGGCGGACTCTTACACGACCATGTTCGGCGCGGTCGGCGTCCCGACACAGATGGTCTCGGACCTCACGGCACTCGATGCCACGGTGGTGTCCCACGCGCAGATATTGCAGGCCGCGGTCTTCATGATCCTCTGCCCGTTCGTCATCGTCACGATCGCGGGCGGCGGACTCAAGGGCCTCAAGGGCATGGTGTCGTTCACCCTGGTCTCCGGTGTATCGTTCTTGGTGCCAGAGTACATCGCCGCGAAATATATGGGCCCGACCCTGCCCGTCATCGTGGGCGCGGTCGTCTCGCTCGTCTGCACGTTCGCCTTCGGCATGTGGCAGAACAAGCGCAAGGAGACGCCGGAAGCGTACCGGATGGGGCCCGAACGGCCGAAAGACGACGCGTATGAAGATGTGTCGTCGAAGAAGCCCGGCCTCAAAAGCGCGTTCGTCGCTTGGTCCCCGTTCCTGTTCATCCTCATCATCCTGCTCGTCGTGAGCATCCCGGCGATCGGCGGGCCGCTCGGCAGCATCAAGACGGCGTTCCACATCTACCATGACCCGGACGCCGACCCGGTGTTCTACACCGTCAAGTGGCTGAACACCCCGGGCATCCTCGTGTTCCTCGCCGGCATCCTCGGCGCCATCGTCCAGAAGGTGTCCGTGAAGGACTTCTTCCTGGTCCTCGGCCGGACGGTGAAGCAGATGTCCAAGACCATCGTCACCATGATGGGCGTCCTCGCCTGCGCCAAGCTCATGTCCTACTCCGGCATGACGAACACCATCGCCGAGTTCTTCGTCCAGACCCTCGGGCAGTACTTCCCGTTCGTCGCGCCGCTCATCGGCGCCATCGGGGCGTTCGTCACCGGGTCCGGCACGAGCACCGGCGCCCTGTTCGGGACCATCCAGAAGACCGCCGCCATCAACATCGGCGCGTCTCCGGAATGGATGGTCGCGGCGAACTCGGTCGGCGTCTCCGCCGGCAAGATGTTCGCGCCGCAGTCCATCGCCATCGGCTCCGCCGCCTGCGACCTCACCGGCAAGGAGTCCGAGCTCATGAAGAAGGCGGCCGTGTACGCGGTGGTCTTCATCGTACTGATGGCAGTCATTACACAGTTCGGCCAGCCGCTGTGGGCGGCGGTCGCCTGAGCTTTCTACCACTGATTTAGAAAAATGGACTACGAATAGGCCTTTTGGGCTTTCGTAGTCCATTTTTTGTGAAGCTTGAGTGCGGGAGCTGCGCAACCGCCGGAAAAAGGGACTACGAATGAGGGCTGGGCCGTTTCGTAGTCCCTTTTTTGTGAAGTTTGAGTACGGGAGCTGCGCAACCGCCGAAAAAAGGGACTACGAATGAGGGCTGGGCCGTTTCGTAGTCCATTTTTTGTGAAGCTTGAGTGCGGGAGCTGCGCAACCGCCGGAAAAAGGGACTACGAATGAGGGCCGGGCCGTTTCGTAGTCCCTTTTTTGTTTTCGTGGTAAATCGCCTACCGGAGGGGCAGGTTATTTGGCGCCGCCGGCCATCTGCCAGAAGTAGAGTTCGTGGGCAGACGCCTCGCGGAAGATCTCCTTGAGGTGGTCGAGCGTGGCGCGGTCGAAGTCTTTGCACTTCTCGTTCGTCACAGTGTACCAGTAGTCACAGTACCAGGCGTAACCGGCATTGACGTAGTCCGCGATGAGCGGTCCGAAGTCGGGGTGGTCGATCGCCTCCGGGTGCTTCGCGACGAGCTGTTCAAAGACGTAGCGGTAGCCCCACATGCAGGGGAGCATGGCCATGATGATCTCGGTCTGGGTGCCCTCTTTGCCCCACTTTTTGAGGAAGTCGCAGTAGTCGCGGCACTGGCGTTTCATCTCGGTCTTGTCGATGTCCGCGTCTGTCATGCCGACGCCGGCCAGGATGTCAAGGCGGGTCTTGTTCTCCCCGTCGTCCACGTAAGCGAGCATGCCGCCGAAGAGCTGCATGTCGGCCCAGTTCGGGGCGTCTGTCATGGCGTAGGCGAAGATCTTCAGGTAGTCCCGCAGGTAGATGCTGTCCTGGATCATGTACTCGACGAACTTGTCGTGGTCCAGCGTCCCCTCGCCCATCTCGGTCAGGAAGTCGCAGTTCGCGGCCGCGTCCCACAGGTCCTTGCTGTCGTTGATGAGTTCGAGCGAGAAGCCGGTCGCGTTGTCGAAGGTCGTGGTAAACGGCTCAGCTGCTTCAGCCGTCGCTTCGGCCGGGGCCTCCGCAAAGGTGCCCGTGAGGTCGAAGTTGTGGGCCATGGGGCCTTTGCCTTTGCCGAGGTCCAGCTGGGCGGCCAGGGCGCCGGAGATGTAGTCTTTGGCGCGGCCGACCGACGTCTTCATGTCGTAGCCCTTCGCGAGGTTGGACGCGATGGCGCTCGACAGCGTGCAGCCGGTGCCGTGGGTGTTCGGGTTGTCGATCCGCTCGCCGTGGAACCAGGTCGGTCCCTCCGCGGTCCAGAGCAGGTCGTTCGCGTCGTTCAGGCTGTGTCCGCCCTTGAGCAGGACGTCGCAGCCGTAGAGTTTGTAGATCGCCTTCGCGGCAGCCTCCATGTCAGCTTCGGATTCAATGGTCATGTCCGCGAGCACTTCCGCTTCCGGGATGTTCGGGGTGATGATGTCCGCGAGCTGGAGGAGGTCCTCCTTCAGGGTGTCGATCGCCTCTTCGGAGATGAGGCGCGCCCCGCTGGTGGCGACCATGACGGGGTCGACGACGATGTTCTTCGCGTCGTATTTCTGGAGCTTCTCGGCGATGGTCGTGATGAGGTCGGACGACGAGACCATCCCGATCTTCACCGCGTCGGGGAAGATGTCTGTAAAGATCTCATCCAGCTGCTCCGCGAGGAAGTCCGGGGAGCTCTCCTGGATGGCTGTCACGCCGGTCGTGTTCTGCGCGGTCAGGGCCGTAATGGCGCTCATCGCGTAAACACCGTTCATGGTCATCGTTTTGATGTCCGCCTGAATGCCGGCGCCTCCGCTGGAATCGGATCCAGCGATCGTTAATGCTGTTTTCATGGTTGTGCCTCCTTTGGCGATGTAGCATTAAAGTTTTATAACGCGACACAAGGTGGTGCCCCCAATGTGCCGCGGGTATGGGCTGCGCGTTGGCGATTCGCCGCAGGAGTGCGAAGAAGCCTGTGCAGTGCCTTACTTACTGGTCTTTTTTGATGTAGAAGTCAGAGACTTCGAGGATGCGCGGTTTGTCTTTCGCGCTGGCGTCGTCTTCGACGGCGACGGTCGTGAAGCCCGCCTGTTTGGCGGCGGTCAGCGCATGCAGGACGTCTTCGACGACGAGGACGTCGGCGCGGCTGACGCCTGCGGGGAAGCTGACGCCTGCGGCGTCTCCGCCGAGCAGCGCATGGGCCGCGGTCTCGTAGATGACCGCGTCCCGCTTCGTCGTGCCGAGGCTGTTGCAGTCGAACATGCTCTCGAAATAGTCGAGGAGGCCGAGACGCTTCAGCGCCGCGGTCTCGTGCGCCGGAGCGCCGACCGTGGCCAGCGCCATCGGGACGCCGGCGTCGTGCAGGGCTTCGACCAGTTCGCGCATGCCGGGCTTGGCCGGCACTTCATCGACGTAGAAGTGCTCGATGACGTCGTCGAGCGCCTTGCGGATGGCCTCCTCCGAGAGGCTCAGGGCGTAGGTCTCTTTGAGGTACCGGATGCCTTCCGCGACGGTCATGGTCCACATGGTCGCATTGAGCTCCTGTTTCTCCTGCTCCGACAGTTCGATGCCCTGGGTCTTCAGGAACTCGGTGTCAAGGTCCTCCCAGATGGGCATGGAGTCGATCAGCGTGCCGTCGATGTCGAAGATGGCGGCTTTGAAACTGCCATTTTGAATGGCTCTCAATAAGTCTTTCATAAGTTCAGCGCTTCCACAGTCCTGGACTTGAGGTCTTCGGTGGCGGCTTTGAGGTCGTCCGCGGCGTAGATGGCGCTGATGACGGCGATGCCGTCGAGGCCGAGGCCCGCCAGCTGTCCCACGTTGTCTTTCGAGATGCCGCCGATGGCGATGACCGGGATGCTCACCGCTTCGCAGATGGCTTTGACCGTGTCGTGGGACACGTCGTCGGCGTCATCTTTGGAGCCGGTCGGGAACACGGCGCCCACGCCGAGGTAGTCGGCGCCGTCTTTCTCTGCCTGTACGGCCTGCTCGACGGTCTGCGCAGACACGCCGACGACTTTGCGCTCCCCGAGCGCCTTGCGGGCCTCGACACACGCCATGTCGGACTGCCCGACATGGACGCCGTCAGCGCCGCATTTCTTCGCGAGTTCCACATCGTCGTCGATGACGAATGGCACACCGTACTCTTCACAGAGCGCTTTCAGCGCAAGGGCTTCCGTCAGGAGTTCGTCCTCCGTCATAGGGTCTCCCTTTTCGCGCATCTGCACGTAAGTCATGCCGCCTTCGAGCGCCGCTCTGGTGTCGGCCAGCAGACCCTCGCGAAGCGCGTCGCCCGTGACCGGGACGCCCGCCTTTTCGAGCTTCTGCTTCACCCACCAGCGGTCCGTGACGCCGTAGAGGGCGAGGTACTTTTTCTCTTTATAGTCGATCATTTATTTCACCTCGAACTTCGCGCCGTCCGCCAGCTGTTCCGGCGTCATGTTGGACACGGCGTCGATGATGCGGTTGCGGAGCGTTGAGTTGCCGTCGCCCGGCTGTTGGCGGGACAGGCCGATCTCGCCGGCGAGGCCCATGGTGCAGACCGCGGCAGCGGCGGCCTCCAGCGGCGCGTCCGGGTTGGCGACCAGGAAACCGGTCATCATGCCGGACAGCTGGCAGCCGGTCCCGGTGATGCGTCCCATCTCGGGCACACCGTTGCGGATGACATAGCAGGTGTCTTTGTCCGCGACGAGGTCGATGGCGCCGGTGATGGCGACGACACAGTCGATCTCTGCCGCGAAGGCCTTCGTGAAAGCCACCATCTCGTCGAGGTTCGCTTCGGTCACGGCGTCCGCGGCATCCGCGTCCACGCCTTTGGTGGTGCCGACGCCCGCGACGAGGGTCTTGATTTCGGAGACGTTGCCGCGGACGACGTCGAATTTCACCTTCTTCAGAAGGCCGTTCGCGGTGTCCGTCCGGAGGGCGGACGCACCGGCGCCGACCGGGTCGAGCAGGACTTTGTGGCCCAGTTCGTTGGCTTTTGCGCCGGCGAGGTACATCGCCTCGATGGTCTTCTCATTCAGCGTCCCGATGTTGATGTTCAGGCCGCCGCAGATGGTCGTGATGTCCTCCACGTCCTTCGGCTCGTCCGACATGATCGGGCTCGCGCCGGAGGCGAGGATGACGTTCGCGACGTCGTTGACCGTGACATAGTTCGTGATGTTGTGGACCAGCGCCCCTCCCGCTTTCACGTTCGCGAGGCACTCGGCCAGTTTCTGTTTGCTCATAGCAGTTTCCTTCCTTTCTTTGCTGGAAACGCCCGTAAAAAAGGGACACACCTTTTTGGCATGTCCCTCGGAGTCAAACTCGTGGCTTCCCTACGTTGGCATTATCCAAATCAGGTTCTCCGGGTCGAGACGGTGCACACCGCCTGGGCGATGTACGGAGTCTCCTCTCAGCCGCCATCCGGCAGCTCCCCGCTGGTATTCATTTTACTACTTTGACCGTTCCAAAACAACGGTTTACAGACGACTGTCTCCCAAACGATGCAGTAAATTGACCGCCATCAGGTTGAATTCGTTCTCGACGTCCTGGAAGTCCCGGACTTTGAAGTTCGGGATGGTGGACAGGAGCGGCGGTTCGAGTTCATCCACGTGGGCGAACAGTTCTTTCGCTTCGTTCCAGAGCATGGCGTCGTCGATGAGGTGGACGAGCTCCCGCTCCTCTTCTGTGAGGTCGCCGAGGCCGAAATGGGCGTAGATCGCCTCCTGAAACCGCGCTTCCACTTCATCGAAGTTTTCAAGCAGCACCTTGACCGGACGGATGATGTCCGAGACATACGCCTCTGCCCCGTCGTGCAGCAGGCACGCCAGGATGACCCGGTCGGAGTAGCCGCGGCCTTCCGCTTCTTTCGCGCAGTTGATGCAGTGCTGACCGACCGACAGGAAGTGCTTGACCTGTCCGACGCCGCGGCAGATGAAGCTCAGCGGGTGGGCGATGTCATAGAGCCGGATATCGTCCGGTCCCACGTTTTTCGGGTCCAGCAGGACGCCGGAAATGGTGTTCATCGGGCCGCCGGAGACACCGGTCTCCGTATTGAGGCCCTCTGCGGGCTTGCCTTCTGCGCCGTACTTTTCCATGGCTTCTTTCTCCTCCGCGAGAACCGCGCGGATGGTTTTCAGTTCCTCGGTCTGCAATGCTTCCACTCTCCTTTAGCTTTGCCTGTTATTCGATTGGGCCGTCCGCGCCCCGGGCGAACGATTCCTGTCTTTTCCTCTCGGTCTCCCGGTCCTCCTCGGCGATCTGCCGGTTGAGGTTCCCGGTCCGGTAGCCCGTGAGTTCGACGGCCACGTACGTGTATCCGAGCTGCTTGAAAAACTCATCCACTTCCGCGGCGGTCGCGGGCTCCATGACGCGCTGGATGTCCTCGCCTTCGAGTTCGATGCGGGCGACTTCCCCGTCATTGTGATCGCGGACCCGCATGTTCCCGAAACCGAGGTCCACAAGCTTTTCTTCTGCCTTCCCGATGCGGTCCAGTTTGGCGTCCGTGAGGGGCTCGCCGTACGGCACACGGGAAGCAAGGCACGCGAAGGCCGGCTTCTTCCAGGTCGGAAGGCCCAGGTCCTTCGACAGTTCGCGGATCTCGCTCTTATAGAGACCCACATGTCTCAGAGGACTCTTGACCCCGAGCTCCGCGATGGCGATGAGCCCCGGCCGGTAGTCCCCGTTGTCGTCCATGTTGGAACCCTCGCAGACGGTCGTGAAGCCGTTCTCTGCGGCGATCCGCTGCAGGTCACTGAACAGTGCCTGCTTGCAGTGGTAGCACCGATCCGGTCCGTTTTCCGGAACGCCCGGGATGGCCATGACGTCCTTCTGGACGACGACCTGCCGGACGCCGAGCTGCTCGCAGAACGCGACGGACTCATCTTTTTCCCGCAGCGGGAAGAAGAGCGAGGCCGCGGTGACCGCGAGGACACGGTCGGCGCCGAGGGCCTCCACGGCCGCTGTCAGCAGCAGGGTGGAGTCCACGCCGCCCGAAAAGGCGACGGCCATATCGTCAAAACTCTGCAGATACTCCTTCAGAGCCTGATACTTTTCATGGACGGTCATAACGTTATCTCCCGTATCATAAAGACTTTTCTTTGGAAGTGCAACTTGTTGTTGCACAGCTGCACCGTGCTTCTCAGAGCACGTCCTGGATCGTGCCGCCGCCGACGACCGTGTCCCCGTCATAGAGCACCACGGCCTGGCCCTTCGTAATGGCCCGCTGCGGCTCGTCGAAGACGACCCGGATGCGCCCGTCGTCCATCGCCGTCACGGTGGCCGGGCGGTCCGGCTGCTTGTACCGGACCTTCGCCGTCACGCGCAGCGTCTCGCCGGGCTCCAGCCCGGGGACGCTGATCCAGTTGACGTCCTCGGCGAGGAGCGTCGTCGTGAACAGGTCGTCGTTCAGCCCGAGGTACACTTTGTTCTCCCCGGGGTCGACTTTGGTGACATACATCGGTTGCGGCAGCGCGAGGCCAAGGCCTTTCCGCTGGCCCACCGTGTACCGGATGATCCCCTTGTGCTCGCCGAGGACGTTGCCGTTGCGCACGTCCACGAACTCTCCGTAGGGGTACGTCTTGCCAGTGTACTGCTCGATGAAGTCGGTATACTTGCCCGTCGGCACGAAGCAGATGTCCTGGCTCTCGTGCTTCTGCGCATTTTTGAACCCGGCCTCTTCCGCCTCGACGCGCGCGTCGTTCTTGCTCATGGCGCCGAGCGGGAAGCGGATGCGGGCGAGCTGCTCCTGCGTCAGGTTGAAGAGCACATAGCTCTGGTCCTTCTCGAGGAACGCCGCCTTCTTCAGTTCCCAGCGGCCGGTCTCGTCGTTGTGTTCGACCCTCGCATAGTGTCCGGTGACGACGAGTTCGCAGTCGAGCGCATCCGCCTGGCGGAAGAGCTCCTCGAACTTGAGGTACCGGTTGCAGTTGATGCACGGGTTCGGCGTGCGGCCGTTCTCATAGGCCTGCACGAAGGGGTCCATAACGGCCTCCCGGAACTGCGCCTTGAAGTCCACGACGTGATGCGGGATGTCCATCTTGAGACAGACCAGGACCGCGTCCGCCACATCGTCGTCGGTGCAGCAGGCCTTGTCCGGCCGCACCTCGGCGTCTTCGTGGTCGAAGAGACGCATGGTGACACCGACACAGTCATAGCCCGCGCGCTTCATGAGAAGCGCCGAGGCGGACGAGTCCACTCCCCCGCTCATCGCGATCAACGCTCTGCTCACAGTGCCACCTCCTTTGCCGCTTTGTTGCACCATTTTCAAGCGTTTTTATACCGCAAAGATCCTAAGTAAAAAATCTTAAGTAATTATATTATAAGAGCCCCGCCACTTCAAGCGGGCGCCTTCCCCTCAGATCGATCCCGCTTCTGTTTCTCCATTTGCTTGTCAGCAAAGACAGGCGAAATGTTCCATCTCTTAAGCAGCATCCGACATGCCCTTCTTCTACCGGCAAAGGGCTCCCTCCTTTGCCGGCAAAGCTTTTGCCGTTCCCCGGAAGACCGGCCCCGACACAAACGGGGCGGTCTTCCAACACGCAAACAAAAAGTTCACGCCAAATGCGTTTAAAAGCATTTTAGCGTGAACTTTTCTTTGAACTTTTCTCCTTGCCACCGGGAAAGAAGACGAATTATCACGCTAATCTTTTCTATTTGCATTTTAGCGTGATTTTTTCTCGAGTTTTCCCCTTTGCTGGAAGAAAAGAATCGCATTTTACCACGCCAAAAGCTCCTATTCGCTTTTTGGCGTGAATATTACTCAATTGTTTCTCCTTGCCGGCCGAGAAAGAGAGCTTTTTGTCACGTCAAATGTCCCCATTCGCATTTTAGCGTGACTTCCAGGGAAAACGAGCCTCCAGGATGCGGATGAACTGGTCCATGGTAAATGGATGCTCCGCTGTTTCGAAGGTGAAGAGGAAGTTCTGACCAATGACATAGCCATTCTCTTCGTACAGACGGATCTTGTCGAACATACTGTGCTGGTACCCTTCATCGTCGACCATCCCAAAGTGCTCAAAAACCACTTCCTCCCGCGTGACGGGATCAAGGATCGTGAAGTCAGGGTAACGCCAGGTCGGCCGACCGTTATCGATCAAATCGAGGCGCTTCTCATAGAGATAGTCGTACCCGTGGTAAAACATATAGTCTGCCTGCTGTGCCTCTGTCTTGGAGCAGACCATATCTCCTTTTTCAGTCGGAAAGGGATGGTCATTCTCAACGATCGGTTTCCTGGCGTAATCCTGATTTAGCCAATCCTGTCGAAATACTTCATCGGAACGCACTGCTGGAACAATGAAGATCTGTTTCTCCGGCAAACACTGGTCAAAGACATCTTCGAGTTTCGGCATTTCGTTATAGTTCAGAAATGCCTGCAGTTTGCGAAGCTCCTTTTTCACGATGAGAAGCGCCTTTTTGTCATATTCCTTCTGAGCAAGCGCAGCAATCGTTTTCTGCCGGGACTTGTCGAGGTAAACGCGGCTTCCATCCTCCATCACAAGGTAATAACCTGCAAAGATGGCACGCGCATCTTCATTTGAAAAAGGCACCATTTTCTTCCGGCTGGTGGAAAGGCGGCCGGCCGGAGAAGTGGCAAGGCTTCGTTCCAGCTTTGCCTTTGTTTTTTCCAGAAACCGCTTCCGCTGGAGCAGCTCTTTTCGGGTGGGCATTGTGATCGACTCATGATAAAGAGACATATGGGTTTTCCTTTCATTGTGAGATTGTAAGAGCCATTACACAATGATCGTTTTATCATGGGCCACTCGGTCGTTTCTGCTTGGTCACTTCTGCTTAGTCGTTTCCTCACATTCACTTCTGCTTGGTCGTTTCCACACATTCACTTCGGCGGGTTTCAGCGTAGCATGCTTTGTCGTTTTATGTCAAACAGACGTTTACTATACGAGCCGACAAGTATACTCATTTTTCGTGCATAGCGCAATATTACCTATACACTTGTATGGTGCATTATGACGAGGCGGAGCGCAACACACCTGCAACCTGCACAAGCGGAGCAAGCTCCTTTTGTGCAGTACGATTCTTGACCGCGTATAAATAATGTAGTTAAACTAGTTGTGTACAGGATTATAAACCTTACGTGTGAAGTCAATGGAAAGGGAGAGTGAGAAAAAAGCTCTGACTGCCCGGCCATCCGGGTTTTAGAAGCAAAATGTTTGGAGAAAACAGAATAAAACAATAGGAGGAAAAACATGAGTACATTGTTAACTGCGCTTCCTCAGGCAGCAGTCAAATACTCCTACATGCATTCCGACACCGACGCGTTCCGCAGACTGTATGAAAAAGTCTACGGCCTCGCGCAGGGCGCCATGGACAGCGTAGACCTGTCCCAGTTCGGCGTCAACGACCCGCAGTATGCACTCGGTCCGGAAGCACTGGCCATTCCGTCCGGTGTCGTCATGTGGGATGTCCTGACGATCATTTCCGGTCTGTTCTGGACACTCGTTTACATCATCCTGATTTACAAAGGTTTCAAGGACAAGACCTGCGGCATGCCGCTCTTCGTCCTCGGCCTCAACTGGGCCTGGGAATTCCAGATGGGATTCCTCGGTGAGCCCTTCATGAGCACCGACGGTACTCTGTTCGGCATCTCTGCCGCGCACGGTACCTGGCAGCGCGTCTGGGACTGCATCTGGTTCCTCTTCGACTGCGTCCTGATCTATCTGAAAATCAAATACGGCAAGAAAGAGTTCAAAGCGACGATGCCGCACGCCCCGGATAAACTCTGGGGGCCGTACGTGGTCTTCATCCTCTTCATCTCCTTCTGGGCGGTCTTCTTCTCCGTCTATGAATGGCATGACCCGAACGAATTCTATGCCGCTTACATGCAGAACTTCTTCATCTCGCTGTTGTTCATCGAGAAGCTGTTCCGGGACGGCGGTGTCCGCGGGCAGGGCGTCAACTTGTGGATCGCCATTCTCAAGTTCTTCGGAACGCTGGCTCCGTCCTGCCTCGGCGCTCTGACCCTGGTCATCTCTTACAAGCTTGGCCTCGGCACCTTCTCCATCCACTCCACCGGAGCCCTGAACTTCACCTGGATGCCGTTTACGAAGTTCCTCATCCTGTCCGTCACCATCATGGATATCTTCTACATCATCATGGTGTACAAGACCATGAAAAAAGAGGGCATGAACCCCTGGGCATTCTTCAACGACAAGCCCGGCAAGGACGGTTACACCGACCTCGAGAACGCCACAGAGACGGTCGTCTGACCGCTTCTGCGATCGACTCTTTTTTCTCAAAACTCTCACACGTATTATTGGCGGAAAGACCCCGGCGCAAAAGCACCGGGGTCTTTCTGTAAAGAAAATAGCATCACAAAACCTTAAATTAGTCTTAATTTTTTATTGACTTTGGGGTTCACAAATGCTAATCTATTCGAGGCAAGGTGATTGATCCATACCTTTCCGAATTTGTCACACATCGTGGCAATCCATAAAACTCTCTTTTATTCTCAAAACTCTCGCAAAGTATTTGACCCAAAAGAGCCCGGCGGACGACCGGGCTCTTTTGGGTTTTATGATTTCTTTTTTGCTTTGTTCGCTGATTTGCTTTGTTCTCTTACCGGATGGTGAAAACCATGCGGTTATATTTCTTGCGGGTCTTTTCCAGCCATTCGGGAGAGATCTGATTGCGGATGGTCTCCCCTTCGTGGAACGGCTCGTTCAGGAACGGGTTCAGAAGTGCCAGAGATGCATCGGACAGGAATTCGACGTCAAAAGGCTGACCGCCCAGCATGCATTCGTAGAGGTGGTCGAAGGCTCCGCCCGCCACATAGACGACCGTCTTCTTGACCTTTTCGATCTGCTCTTCCTCTTCGACCTGGATGGCATTGGTATTGTTGACGAGCCAGTCGATGCCGTGCTTCACGACCATCGCGGTGTTGCCGCGGTCCCGGAGGATGTCCATCCGGAGCGAATTCATGCGCTCGTTGTACATCGCGTAATAGAACTGGCAATAGCCGATGGCGTAGAGCTCGCCCAGCTCATGCTCATACTGGATGTCGAGGTCTTCCCGGACGATCTCTGTGACCGCCGCCAGGCTCTTGTCGATGAAGTCATGCACGAACTGTTCCTTCTTTGGGAAATAGTACTGCACGAGAGACTTCGAGACGGAAGCCTCTTTTGCGATGTCCGAGAAGGACGAGTTCTCGAATCCTTTATTGGAAAAAACATTGAACGCCACATCGCGGATGCGGTTCCGTTCTTCCGGTTTTTTTGGTCTGGCCATTTGATTTTCTCCTTTATCTCAATCGTGCATCCATGTAAACTATACACATATACTATACGACAGGTCTATTATAACGCATAGAAAAGACTCCCGCAACGACTAGTTGCGGGAGTTTTATCTAAAGTAGTTTTTTGAGGCCAGGAATCTGCTTCAGCACCAGTGCCAGCAGATAGGCGGCCAGCAGTACAACGAAGCAGTAAATGAGCGTCGCGGGGAAGTTCGGCAGGTGGTCGACCATGACCATGCCGAAGTCGTAGAAGGCTTCCCGGAAGATCTGCTCGACGAGGTAGATGCCGAACACGCAGCTGCCCATCGACAGGGCCAGCTTTTCGAGTCCGGGGTGCAGGGTGATGCCCTTCCCGTCGTCCGTGTCGAACAGCTTGCGGCAGGTCAGGAAGACCGTGGCCGCGGGGATGCAGATGAGCATCTTGAAGAACGTGCCGACGCGCGCTTCACTGAGCTGGTGCGCGTAGCCGATCTTGTACTCGGTCATGAGGCAGGTGTAGACGACGCACAGAAGCGACAGCCCCCACATGACAGCCAGCTGTTTCCAGGTCGGCTTCGGCTTGTTCACAAGGTAGTAGCCGAGGGCCGGGAACACCAGGAGGTCGCCCGTGACATAGGCGATGTTGAAGCTGATGTTCAGGATGGTGTGCCACTTCGTCAGGATGTACTCGATGATCGGCAGCGCGCCGGTGGCAACGATGTACAGGAGGAACAGGTAGTGGAATTCTTCCTCTTTCAGGTTCTGGATCATGCGGCGGTACAGTGGCAGCATGACGAGGAACCCGAGGTACTCATAGAGGAACCAGTACGGCACGATGATGTTCTCCGACAGCATGGTGACGAACCATTCCCAGAGGCTGAAGCTCTCCCGGAAGCCGTCCTCCGCGCGGAAGGAGATCCACAGGTACTGGACGAACGTGAAGATGAGGATGACCAGCGCGTAGCGCAGCACCCGTTTTCGCCAGACCGTGCCCACGCTCTCCTCCTTGCCCATGAGCAGGGACCCGGAGATCATGTAGAAGAGCGGGATGTTCATGACGGTCAGCGCCGAGCAGGCCATGAACAGCCAGTAGCGGTATCCGCCGCCCAGCGTGGCGAAGTAGTGGAAGCCGTAGTCGCCGGTGTGGTTGAAGATGACGAGGTACACCGCGAAAATGCGGATGACTTCCAGCCAGACCTTCTTTTTCTTTGGCGATGTACCGGTCTGTGCAAGACCCACCGCCGCGGAAGTATTCAGTTGGGGTTCTGACATTCGGTCATCTCCCTTCTCATACGTTTTATGACCGCGTTACCGGATGTTGCCGACGGTGCGCGGGAACAGGATGACGTCGCGGATGTTGGCGACGCCGGTGACGTACATGACGAGGCGCTCGAAGCCGAGACCGTAGCCGCCGTGCGGGACGGAGCCGTACTTGCGCAGGTCGAGGTAGTCGCCGTACGCGGACATATCCATGCCCCGTTCGTTCATCGCCGCAACGAGCTTGTCGTAGTCGGCTTCACGCTCGGAGCCGCCGATGATCTCGCCGACGCCGGGGACCAGCAGGTCTGCCGCCGCGACGGTCTTGCCATCGGGGTTCTGTTTCATGTAGAAGGACTTGATGTCTTTCGGATAGTTGATGACGAAGACGGGCTTTTTAAAGACCTCTTCGGTGATGTACCGCTCGTGCTCGGTCTGGAGGTCCATGCCCCAGGAGACCGGGAACTTGAAGTCGGCGTCGGCCTTCTCGAGGATCTCGATGGCCTTCGTGTAGTCGAGGACTTCAAAGTCGGAGTTCACGACGTTGTTCAGCTTGTCGAGGAGACCCTTCTCCATGAACTTGTTGAAGAATTCGAGTTCGGTCGGGCAGCGCTCCATGGCGGCCTTGATGACATACTTCATCATGTCTTCGGCGATCTCGAGGACGTCCGGCAGTTCCGCGAACGCGACTTCCGGCTCGACGTGCCAGAACTCGGCGACGTGGCGCTGGGTGTTGGACTTCTCGGCGCGGAAGGACGGGCCGAACGTGTAGATCTTGCCGAAGGCCATGGCTGCCATCTCGCCCTCCAGCTGTCCGGAGACGGAGAGGCCTGCCTTCTGGCCGAAGAAGTCGTCGGCATAGAACGCGTCGGCATCCTCGTAGTTGGCTTCGTCGCCATAGGCGTGTGTGGTGACCTGGAACATCTCGCCGGCGCCTTCCGCGTCGGAACCCGTGATGAGCGGCGTGTTCACATAGACATAGCCGTTCTGCTGGAAGTACTCGTGGATGGCCGCTGCGAGGACCGAGCGCACATGGAACACCGCATTGAAGGTGTTGGAGCGCAGACGGATGTGAGGCATGGTCCGCAGGAACTCGAGCGTATGGCGCTTCTTCTGCAGCGGGTAGTCCGCCGGGCAGTCGCCGAGCAGTTCGATCTCGGTCGCGTTGATCTCCACGCCGCCTTCCTTGTTGACGGCCGACGGCACGACCGTGCCGGTGACACAGAGTGCCACGCCGAGTCTCAGGAATTCGGGCAGTTCCTCGCCCTGGGCAAATTCGGTTTTATTGATGACGATCTGGATGTGTTTGAAGGTGGTGCCGTCGTTCAGCTCCGCGAACGCCATGGTCTTGGAGTCGCGCGATGTGCGGACCCAGCCGCAGACGGTGACTTCTTTGCCGATGAGTTCGGCGTTGGTCATTACATCCCTGATGTCGATGTGTTTCATGTGAGGTTGCCTCCGGTTTATTTCTGTTTAATGCCTTTCATTGTAAGCGAAATGCGTTCTTTCTTCAAGTCTACGCCCAGGATGCGGACCGTGACGACGTCGCCGACGGAAAGGACCTCGGACGGGTGTTTGATGAACTTGTTCGAGATCTGCGAGATGTGGACGAGGCCGTCCTGGTGGACGCCGATGTCGACGAACGCGCCGAAGTCGATGACGTTGCGGACGGTGCCCTGCAGTTCCATGCCCTCCTTGAGGTCCTTGATGTCGAGGACGTCGGAGCGGAGCATGGGCGGCGGCAGCTCGTCGCGGGGGTCGCGGCCCGGTTTCAGAAGTTCTTTCTCAATGTCCTTCAGGGTCGGGACACCGACGTCGAGTTCCTTCGCGAGGGTCTCGTAGCCGAGTTTCGCAGCCCGGTTATGGAGTTCGTCCAGCTTGCCGGCCTTGACGTCCGCGGTCGTATAGCCGCACTTCTCCAAGAGGCCCTTCGCCGCGTCGTAGGACTCGGGGTGGACGCCCGTGTTGTCGAGGATGTTCTTCGACTCCGCGACGCGCAGGAAGCCGGCGCACTGTTCGTACGCCTTCGGCCCGAGTTTCGGGACCTTCTTGAGCTGCGCGCGGCCGGTGAACTCACCGTTCTCCTCACGGTACGCCACGATGTTCTTCGCGATGGTCCCGTTGATGCCGGCGATGTGCGACAGCAGCGCGGGAGACGCCGTGTTGAGGTCCGCGCCGACCGAGTTGACGCAGTCCTCGACGACGCCGTCGAGCGCTTCGGTCAGTTCCTTCTGCGGCATGTCGTGCTGGTACTGGCCGACGCCGATGGCCTTCGGGTCGATCTTGACGAGTTCCGCGAGCGGGTCCTGCAGCCGGCGGCCGATCGAGATGGCGGACCGGATGTTGACGTCGAAGTTCGGGAACTCTTCCGCCGCGAGTTTCGAGGCGGAGTAGACGGACGCGCCGGCTTCCGACACGACCATGTAGGAGACGCTTCTGCCGGTCTCCTGTTTGAACTCGCCGATGGTCTCCGCGGCAAAGATCTCGGTCTCTTTCGAGGCCGTGCCGTTGCCGATGGAGATGACGTCGACGTTGTCTTTCTTCAGAAGTTTCTTGACGGTGTCCTTCGCCTGGGCGTACTGGCGGTCGCCGTGGGTGACGTAGATGACCGTCGTGTCGAGGACCTTGCCGGTGCCGTCGACGACCGCGGTTTTGCAGCCCATGCGGTAGCCGGGGTCGAGCGCGAGGACGACCTTGTTCTTGACCGGCGGCGCCATCAGCAGCGGCCGCAGGTTCTGGGCGAACACCTTGATGGCGTTCTCGTCGGCCCGCTCCTTGAGCCCGGAACGGATCTCCCGCTCCACGCTCGGGTAGATGAGGCGGTCGTAGGCGTCCTCCGCGGCGGTCAGGACGAACTGCAGCGCGGCGGCACAGCCTTCTTCGTTATAGGGAGACGGGGCGGCGGCAGGCGCGGGTGCTTCGGCGCCGGCCTTTTTCTTTTTGTTGACGCCCCGGTTCTTTTTCTTGATCTTCCGGTCCGAGTGGATCAGCGTGCGGTCGATGATCCGCAGCGCGTTCTCCTTCTCGAGGTCCACCGAGACTTTGAGGAAGCCCTCCTTCTCTCCGCGGTTCAGAGCGAGGATGCGGTGGTCCGCCACTTTGGAGACGGCTTCCGAGAACTCGTAGTACTGGGCATAGACACTGTCTTCTTCCTTCGCCGCTTTGGACGAGATGATGCCCTCTTCCTGGAACGCTTCCTTCAGCGCTTTGCGGACGTCCGCATCGTCGGAGATGAGCTCCGCGATGATGTCCGAGGCACCCTGCAGCGCGTCCTCCACGGTCTCGACGCCCTTCTCGGCGTCGACATACGGGGCGGCCGCCTCTTCGAGCGTGCTCTCTTCGATCTTGCGCTCCCAGAGGTACATCGCCAACGGCTCAAGGCCCTTCTCCTTCGCCATCATGGCGCGGGTGCGGCGCTTCTGCTTGTACGGGCGGTACAGGTCTTCGAGTTCGGCCAGCACGGTGGCGGCGTCGATCTTCGCCTTCAGCTCGTCCGTGAGCTTGCCCTGCTCCTCGATGGAGGAGAGGATCTCCTCGCGGCGCTTGTCGAGGTTGCGCAGGTAGGTGAGGCGGTCGTTCAGTTCGCGCAGGACCTGGTCGTCCAGCGAGCCGTGAGCCTCCTTGCGGTACCGGGCGATGAACGGGATGGTGTTCCCCTCATCGATCAGGTTCACCGTGTTCTCCACCTGCCAGGGTTTCAGGTCGAATTCCGAAGTCAGTGTTGCGATGATATCCAAAGTCAGTTTCTCCTTAGTTTTTGAGCTGTCTCACGTCGCGTCCGGCGAACTCGAGGGGCGTGTAGTTGCCGATGATGCGGCTGTACACGCGGTTGCCGTACTTGTCCGAGATCTCGTCGTACCAGAGGTTCGTCGAGATGATGGTCGGCAGGCCCTTCAGGATGCGGGTGTTGATGATGTTGTACACCATGCTCACCGTGAAGGACGTCGAGAACTCGGCGCCGAGGTCGTCGAGGATGAGGAGGTCGGCGTTCAGGACGTTGTCCTCCGGGGAGTCGTCGGTCTTGAGGCGGCCGAAGTGCTCCTTCTCGATCTCCGAGAGGAGGTTGTGGGCCGAGCCGTACACGACGTTGAACCCTTTCTCGATGGCCTTGTTCGCGATGGCCAGCGAGAGGTGCGTCTTGCCGAGGCCGGTGTTCCCGTAGAGGATGAGGCTCGGGGACGAGAGACCGAAATCTTCGGCGTAGGCCTCGCAGTAGGAGACGATCTGTCCCATCCGCGCGTACGCGTCCACGCCGGTTTCCGGGTCCGTGACCCCGCGGTAGTATTCAAGGTTGAAGTTGTCGAAGCTCGAGTCGCCCGCCGGCGAGACCGCGTTGAGGTTCTCGGTCTGCAGGCTCTTCACGAGCCGTTTGAAGCAGTCGCAGTAGTGGTTGCCCACGATGCCCGTGTCGTTGCAGACGGGGCAGGTGTAGTGGACTTCCAGCGCCTCTTCGGAGGAGCCGAGGGACTCGAGGATCTCACGGCGCCGCTCCTGGTCGGCGAGGTTCTCGTTGCGGAGCCTGTCGAGCGCCGCCTGGTCGCCCGCGATGGCGAGCTGCACCGCTTTGAGGCCCGCCGCGGACAGCTTCCGGTTGAGGGCCCTCAGTTCGGGGGACAGGAGTTCCAGTTCTTCGGCTTTCTGTTCGGCTTCCCGCTCCGCGGTCTCCCGCCGGCGGTCCAGCACCTGTTTCGCGCGTTCAAAATTGGTAGGCATTTACTCCTCCCCTTTCCGTTTGTACTGAATGGGCCCCTGCGCCTTCTCCCGGTACTTGTCCGAGTCGTAGGAGGCTTTGTGGTTGCCCGCGATCTTCGTGTTCTTTCTTCCCTTGGGCGATGTACCTCTCCCCGCCTTCCCGGCGGCCGGGGCTTCGCCCTTCTCCGCCGCGAGCACGTCCTGCGGGGTACGCAGGCCCTCCTCGTTCCAGCGGGTCAGGATCTTGTCCATGTAGTTGAAATTGACCTTGTCGATGGCCTCGACCATGGTCTCGTATGCGTAATAGATGAGTTCGCTCGACTGGCCGTAGGTGAATCGCCACTTGCGGACGAACGCGAGGCGGTTGTCGGTGGCCTTCGGCGGGTCTTTGGAGAAGAGGCCCGTGAACTCGGCCCAGGCCTTGTCGGTGTTGGCGATCTTCTCGAGTTTCTCGTTCGCGTCCTCGAGGGTCGTAACGCCTTCTTCGGCCCAGTTCTTGCCGACCTTGCACATGTAGCCGATGCCCTTGCCCTTTTTCACCGAGTAGTCGACGATGGTCAGGATGACCTCGGGCGGCAGGCCGTAGGTGTCATGCATCATGATGAACTTCGCCTGGGTGTCGTACCCGATGGTCTTGCCCATGAGGGCCTGCACTTCCTGGAACATGGCTTTGAGCGACGGGTCTTCGAGGAGCCGCGCGGCCACGGTCTCGTAGGTCGGGACGATGTCCGGGACGTCGAGGAGCGGCTGCTGCGGGGTCTTTTTCCCAGATGCATTGCCGGCCGAACCCTGTGCGCCTGCATTGCCGCCGCGCGTGTAGGGCACCGGTCCGCCTTTGGCGGCCGGCGGAACGGCCGCAGTGGGCTCGCCGTCCTGCAGGAGCACGCCGGTCGTGAACCAGTACTGCAGAGCATCCGAGACGTCGGCCGCGGGCATGTGGAGGCCGCCCGCGAGGTCTTTGACCTCCAGGTCTTCGCCGGTGTGGCGCAGCACATAGAGCAGCACTTTCAGCTGCTGCCCGTTCACGTAGGCAAGGTGTTCGTCCACAATGCTTTTGGGCATAAAGAACACCCGGCCAAGCAGCTCCGGGGCGACATGGATACTCATGTTTTCTCTCTCCAGTTCTTCTCGTTCTTTATCACTCTGATATCACACCCTGATATCAGAGAATCAGTAGCAATTCATTGTAGCAAAATCCGCTTTTCTTGTCTATTTGCCGGGAGGCGCTCCCGGGGCGTGTCTGACCGGTTTTCGAAGCGCTCCATCCACAAAATAAAGCGGTTTTCGAACGCCCTTTTCCCGACCGACCACAACATGCGCTTCTTCGTTTTATTATAAAAAATTTTATGTTACAATAATTGCCGACGGGGCTCTGCCCCGCTTTCCAACGAACCGCGGGCAAGCCCCCGCAGGAAGGACCTTTTTCTATGCTTCGAAAAAATGACGAGATCCGGCTCACCATCGACGCGATGACCGCTGAAGGCAGCGGCATCGGACGGTACGACGGCATGGCCGTTTTCGTGCCGAACACCGCGGTGGGCGACTCCGTCCTTTGTCATATCATCAAGGCGAAGAAGAACTACGCCGTCGGCAAAGCCTTCAAAGTCTTCACGGCGTCGCCCGACCGCGTCGAACCGGACTGCCCGGTCGCGGCGCAGTGCGGCGGGTGCTGTTACCGGCACGTGACATACGAGGCGGAACTCTCCTATAAACACCGGCGCGTCGCGGACGCCTTCGAGCGCATCGGGCACCTGGACGTCGAGGTCCTCCCCGTCCGCGGCTCCGGCGAGACGCTCCGCTACCGCAACAAGGCGCAGTTCCCGGTCCAGCTCGACCGCAACATGAATCCTGTCATGGGCTTCTACGCCTCGAACACCCACCGCGTCGTGCCCTGTGAGAACTGCGTGCTCCAGCCCGAGCGCTTCGGCGATGTACTGACCGTCGTCCGCGAATGGATCATCCGCCGCGGCATCACGGTCTACGACGAGCAGACACACAAAGGCCTGCTCCGGCACGTGTACATCCGGCAGGGCCACTATTCGAAGGAGCTCATGGTGTGCCTCGTCGTGAACGGCGAAGGGCCGCGTACGACCCCGGTGCCGCGCGTGAGCTTCCTCGTGGACGCTCTGAAAGATACCATCCCGGGCTTCAAGACACTCAGCATCAACTACAACCCGTCCAAAACGAACGTCATCCTCGGCGACGAGACCGAAGTCGTCTATGGAGACGGGTTCATCGGGGACACGCTCCTCGGCTGCACGTTCCGCATCTCACCGAAGAGCTTCTACCAGGTGAACACGCCGCAGGCGGAAGTGCTGTACTCCATCGCGGCGGAGAAAGCGTTCGGCCCGGCGGACGAGGCCGGCAGTGCTGACGCCGACACCGCAAAGCCCGTCCTCCTCGACCTCTACTGCGGGACCGGCACCATCGGCCTCACGATGGCGGACCGGTGCAGCCGCCTCTACGGCGTGGAGATCGTCCCCGAAGCCGTCGAGGACGCGAAGCGCAACGCCGCGGCGAACGGCATCGACAACGCCACGTTCCTGTGCGGGGACGCCGCCGACGCGGCCGCCCGGCTCAGGGCCGACGGCGTCAAAGCGGACATCATCCTCGTCGACCCGCCGCGCAAAGGTCTCAGCGAAGCGCTCATTCAGACCATTGCGGACTTCGACCCGGAAAAGATCGTCTACATCTCCTGCGACCCCGCGACACTCGCCCGAGACTGCGCGAGGTTTGCCGAGAAGGGCTGGTACATCGCCGAAGGAGTCCAGCCGGTCGACCTCTTCCCCCGCACCGCCCACGTCGAGAACGTGTGTTTGTTAAAAAAACCGGAAAACGCATGACAAACGGTCCCCATTGTGCTAAAGTCGAAGCGAACAGACTTTTCCAATGGGGCTTTTCCGCCCCGGGAGGCGATTTAGCAATGAAACGATTCACAGCCATCCTTGTCGCTCTGATGATGCTGCTGGCGCTCGCCGGCTGCCACGCGAAGAAACCGGCCGCCGACGTCACGACCACGACGGCGACGTCCGAAAAGGGCCACCAGAGCGACGCCGAAAAAGCCAGAGGCTATTACTACTACGAAGCCATCTTCCTCGACAAAGACGAGGTGCTGAAGGCATTCAAACAGGCCGCGCCCGACTACCCGAAGAACGCGCTCACCCCGCCCGAGTTCCACGTGACGACCGCGTTCAAGCCGGAGGAGAAACACACGTCGCTCTACGGCACGAAGGTGACGGTCCACATCACCGGCTACACCAGCGGAACGGTCCGCAGAGATGACGGCGCCGGAGAGTCCTCGAACGAAGGGTTCCTCGTCGAGCTGTCGACCGACAACGGAGAGATGCAGGAACTGCTCGACTCCTATGACAAGGTCATGCACATCACCGGTTCCTATTCGGCGGAAGGCTATTACACCGAGTTCCTCGACTGGAGTAAGATGACTCCGATGGACATCACTCTGACCGGTACGTTCGGCGGCGCGGACTCCGACGAGAACTTCTTTACGACACCCGAGTAAGCAAGTATAATGGATTTGGACATATTATTGTGACAACACAAAGAAAGGATGAGACCCCATGAATGATATTTTGAAATTCCTGAATGACTGCGGTACGTTCTTCATCGCGACAGTGGACGGCGACAAACCGGAAGTCCGCCCCTTTGGCGCTGCAATGGAGTTTGAAGGAAACCTGTACGTCACCACCGGCAACAAGAAAGCCGTCTATCGGGAACTGAAAGCGAACCCGAACGTGGCCCTCACCGCCGCTTCCGACATGAAATGGCTCCGCCTGAACGCGGTCGCGGAAGAAGACGATCGCCGGGAAGCCCGCGTCGCCATGATGGAAGCCCATCCGGAACTCGGCGCCATGTACAACGTCGACGACGGCATCATGACGGTCTTCAAGATCGCCAACGGCACCGCCGCCATCTGCTCCTTCACCGAGCCCCCGAAAGAGTACACGCTGTAAATCGAACAAACAAAAAGCCCCATCGGCTGCTGCCGATGGGGTTCTTTTTTGTATTCGCTTATTTCTGGGCCAGCTTATGCTTGACCGGCATCCACCACAGGAAGCCGTAGGTCATGCAGAGTGCGATGCTGTCCGCAAGGCTGTTGCCGTTGTCTTTACCGGTCTTGATGCCGATGAAGATGGTCTCCGGGATGTGGAGGGCCAGGATGCCGAGGATGATCCACGGGAAGCCGACGAGCGTCAGCGCGCCGCCGATGACCCAGAGGGCCAGGACCATGACATAGTTGAGTTTTTCGGTCTTCGCGACCAGAGCGTAGATTTTTTCCATAATGCTTCTCCCTTTTCTCGTGCGCCAATGCACGTATTCTTGCAAATCCTGTTATAGCACAAATGCGCTAAAAAGGAAAGTTTGACTTGTCGTCCCGGCAGTGTTATATGAGCGTTCCCAGGAACGCTTTCACAGCATCCACCACTTCGTCCAGGTGGTAGTCGTAGCAGTGCGTGTCGCCTTCGATGATCGCCAGCGTCGCGTTGTCATATGTTTCCGCCGCGTCATAGGCGTCCTGCGGCACGACTGTCGTGTCCGCGGTGCCCTGGACCAGGAGGACCGGGCCATGGTAAGCGCGGATGGCGGCGTCCGGGTCGAGGGCCCGGTTGGCGAGGATGTACTCGCGGTCGATCCGCAGGTCATGGAACAGGAAGTATTCCGGGACGGCGTCGTCCGGGAACTCTTTCGCGAGACGGGGGATCATGATGGCGGGCGACAGCGGGAGCAGCGCGTCATAGTCGTCCGGCCGGCGTCCGGCGGCCAGGATGACGGCGAGACCGCCCTGGGAGTGGCCGCAGAGGTACAGCTTCGTGACAAAATCGAGAGACTTCGCGTAGTCCGTGACGGTGTCGATGTTGTGGAGCCACTTCTCCAGCGTATGGAATTCGAAGTCGCCGTCGCTGAGCCCGTGACCGTAGAGTTCGACGCGGAGCGTGGCGATGCCCAGTTCGTTCATCGCCCGGGAGACCGCGACGTTCTGCCGCTCCTCCATGTTCCCGGTCAGGCCGTGGATAACGATGCACAGCGGCCCCGTCTCAAAGCCTTCCGGACGGTCCAGCTTCGCGTGGAGCCGGATGCCGTCGTCGTTTAAGTAGAATTCTTCTCTGCGCATGGCTCAGAACCCGAGGCTGTCGTTCACGAGGATGACGTGGATCCGGCCCGCGTGGCGGGAGTACCGCGTGATTAGGAACTGGCAGCAGATGGTATCCGGGCTCTTGCAGTTCGCGCAGGAGCCGGTCTTCTTGCAGGGCGTGTTGATCTCGAAGCGCTGGGCGTTGGTCGGGGCCGCCACGTTTCTGGCCCGCTTCATGGCCCCGTCGACGTCGTCGCAGACCTTGTTCATTCCGACGATGGCGACGATCTTTTTGGGCCCGTTCGCGATGTACGACACGCGGTTCGCATTGCCGTCGATGTTGACCATGACGCCGTCTTCGGTCATGGCGTTCGCGCTCGTCAGGAAGACGTCGGCGTCGTAGCCCTCGAGCAGGGCCTCCCGCGGCTCCATCTGGTTGCGGTCGAGGAATTCGTAGTTCCCGTTCACAAGGGCGTCGACCAGTCCGATCTCGACGGCGCTCATCGCCCCGCCCATGGTGACGGTGCTGCCCTCCGGGATGAGTTCGAGCGCTTTCTTCAGCGCCTCTTCCTTGTCTGCCGCGTAGTACCCGGTCATGTTGCGGGACTCGAGCCCTTTGATGACCTTCTGCGCGAGTTTTTCATTTCTGGTATACAGGTTTTTATCCATCATAAATGCCTCCCAAGTTGCATAGGGTTTCGATTCCAGGTTCCGCCTGCAGCGGTTGTCCTCCGACCGCCGAATCGCTTAATTCTCTTTCACTCGTTTCCCGGTCATGTGGTCGATGCGGATGCGGACCATGTTGACGCGGGCGTAGGAATGCGCCAGTTCTTCGTCCAGGTACTCTTTCGTCGGGAAGTACTTGGCGCCGAAGTTCCTTGCCTTTTCGAACTTCTCGTCGCCGTCTTCCATGACTTCCGCGCGGCCGAAGCAGATGACGCTCTTCATGTGGTACCACCACTCGCCGGGTTCCTGCGGGCCCTCCTGCCAGACCGTGAAGCAGACTTTGTCGTCCGCCTTCATGGCGTCCAGTTTGTGGCCCTCTTTGGCGCAGTGGAAGTAGATGCACCCGTCGTTCTCGTCATACCAGTAGTTGATAGGCAGCGCGTACGGGTAGCCGTCTTCCCCATGGACCGCAAACGTCGCTCTCTTCTCCTCTTTCAGGACCGCGACACATTCTTCTTCGGTCAGCGCCTGCTTGAAGCGCCGCATCTCTCGAAACATAAGAGTCTCCTTTTCTATTTCTTTCGCTTGATGGAATCCATTATAACACAAAGGATAAAAAAAGGGCCTCCGGGAGGAGGTCCTTTTGTTCACAGGCGGTGCCGGTTGGCGTTGCCTGATCATGACTTTTTGCAGGCGTTACGGCTTTTCATATGCGTAGCGCGGGTACGGGTCTTCGGTGACGTGGATGGTGCCGCGGCGGACAAAGCCGACTTTTTCGACGAGCCGCTGCATGGGGAGGTTGTCTCCGTGGGTGTCGATGCGAAGGTGGCCGCACTGCTCGAACGCCCAGTTCAGGCAGAAGGCGCCGGTGCCGCGCACCGTGCCGTCCGTGGCGATACGGTGGACGACGCCGTAGGGCGAATCGTCGGCCCAGTCGCCGTCCTCGATGACCCGGTAGGTCGGCTCGATGTCCGGTCCCTCTACGAAGTAGAACACCGCGATGACACGGCTGTCGTACTCACAGACATAGCTGTCGCCCGCCGCGATATCGGCGCGGATGAGGTCTTCCGGCGGCCAGTTCTTCTCCGCCCACTGGGTCGGGTTGCCGTTCGCCGCCATGAACTCCCGGGCAAGAGCGTAGATCTCCATGGCCCGGGGCAGGTCGGAAAGGGTGGTTTTGCGGATCTTCATAGGTCTATTAGATTCACCCGTCGTTCACTGGTGGTTCTTGAGTTTCTCGTAGCGCTTCGCGGCGAGGCGGGAACCCTCTTCAAAGAGTTCCTTCGCGTTGTCCGGGAAGGTGCGCTTCAGGGACGCGTAGCGGACTTCGCCGTCGAGGAATTCCTCGTAGGGAAGCGTCGGCTCTTTGGAGTCGAGGTGGAACGGCGTCTCGAGGCGCGGGTCGTACCGGTAGAGGTTCCAGTAGCCGGCTTCGGTGGCTCGCTTCATCTCGTCCTGGACCTTCGCCATGCCGAGCTTGATGCCGTGCGACAGGCAGGGCGCATACGCGACGATGACGGCCGGGCCGGGGAAGCTCTCCGCTTCCTTCATGGCCTTCATGAGCTGAGCGTTGTCCGCGCCCATGTTGACCTGGGCAACGTAGACGTTGCCGTAGGTCATGAGCATGCCGCCCAGGTCCTTCTTCGGGCGCTTTTTGCCGGAGGCCGCGAACTGCGCGACCGCGCCGAGCGGCGTCGCCTTGGAGGACTGACCGCCGGTGTTCGAGTAGACTTCGGTGTCGACGATGAGGACGTTGACGTCTTCGCCGCTGGCGAGGACATGGTCGAGGCCGCCGAAGCCGATATCGTAGGCCCAGCCGTCGCCGCCGAACATCCAGAAGGTCTTCTTCGAGAGCTGGTCTTTATAGCGGAGGATGGTCCCGGCTGCAGACTTGTCGTCCGCGGACGCGCTGCCGGAAGACGCGATGGTTTCCAGTGCGGCGACGAGCGCTTCGGAGGCCGGCTTCGAGGCGTCGAAGTCGTCGTAGGTCTCGAGCCACCGGTCGATGGCCGCATTCACGGTGTCATCCGTGCAGGTCTCGCGGAACGCCTCGACGCGGGCCTTTTCCGCCGCGCGCTGCTGTTGGATGGAGAGGACCATGCCGAGCGAGAATTCCGCGTTGTTTTCAAAGAGCGAGTTCGTCCAGGCGGGACCGTGGCCGTCGCGGTTGACGGTGTACGGGATGCCCGGCATGGCCGAGCCCCAGGCCTGGGAGCAGCCGGTGGCGTTCGCCCAGAAGACGCGGTCGCCGTAGAGCTGCGTGAGGAGTTTCGCGTAAGGGGTCTCGCCGCAGCCGGCACAGGCTGCCGAGAACTCGAGGAGGGGCTGCCGGAACTGGCTGCCCTTGACGGTGTAGGGGTCGAAGACGTCGCCCTTGTCGGAGAGCTTCAGCGCATACTCCCAGCCGTCGGAATTCTCGGCAGAGAATTCGACCGGGACCATGGTGAGCGCCTTCTCCGGCTTCGCGGGACAGACGTTCGCGCAGGAGCCGCAGCCGGTGCAGTCGAGGTTCGAGATCTGCAGGCTGTACTGAAGGCCGGCGGCTTGTTTGCCCTTGGCGGGAGTCATCTGGAAGCCCGCCGGAGCGCCCTCGACCTCATCGGCGTTCAGAAGATACGGGCGGATGACCGCGTGCGGGCAGACATAGGCGCACTTGTTGCACTGGAGACATTTCTCCGGGTCCCACTCGGGAACGAAGGTCGCGATGCCGCGCTTCTCGAACGCGGTCATGCCCATATCCATGACGCCGTCCTTGTAGTCTTCGAACATGCTGACCGGCAGGTCGTCGCCCTTCTGGGCGTTGACCGGGTCCAGGATGTCGCGGACGACTTTCGGGACGTCCCGCTCGACAGCGGGCGCGTCTTCCGCGTCGGCCCATTCCGCCGGCACGTCGACTTTGACCAGAGCATTCTGGCCCGCGTCGATGGCAGCGAGGTTCTTGTTGACGACGTCTTCGCCTTTCGCGAAGTAGCGTTTCGACGCGGCATCCTTCATGTAGCCGACGGCTTCGTCGACCGGGATGACCGGCATCAGTTTGAAGAACGCGGACTGCAGGACCGTGTTGTAGTGGGAGCCGAGGCCGAGGTCTCTGGCGATGGACTGCGCGTCGATCGTATAGACGTTCAGCCCGCGGCGGGCGATCTCCCGTTTCTCATGAGCGGGCAGGTGCTCGTCGAGTTCCTCGAAGGTCCAGGGCGTATTGATGAGCAGCGTGCCGCCGGGCTTCACTTCCTCGGCGATGTCGAACTGCTCCATGTATGTGGGGCTGTGGCAGGCGACGAAGTCGCCCTGTTTGACGAAATAGGAAGAGCGGATGGGTACATCGCCAAAGCGGAGATGGCTCTTGGTGATGCCGAAGCTCTTCTTCGCGTCGTACTCGAAGTAGGCCTGCGCGTACTTCGGCGTGTGGTCGTTGATGATGGCGACCGTGTCGTGGTTCGCGCCGACGGTGCCGTCACCGCCGAGGCCCCAGAACTTGCAGCTGACGACGCCGCCCTCATTGAAGTAGAGCGGGCCCTCCTCCGGCAGGGACAGGTGCGTGACGTCGTCCACGATGCCGATGGTGAAGCTGTTCAGGGGTTCCTCTTTGGCGAGATTCGTGTAGACCGCGGCGATCTGCGCCGGGGTCGTATCTTTGGACGAGAGACCGTACCGGCCGCCGACGACCTTCAGGTCCGCGCGGCCGCGAAGAGCGGCGCAGACGTCGAGGTACAGCGGGTCTCCGGTGGAACCCATCTCCTTGGTCCGGTCAAGGACCGCGATGGCTTTGCAGGTCTCGGGGATGGCGGCGATGAACCTTGAAATGTCGAACGGCCGGTACAGGTGCACCTGCAGGAAGCCGACCTTCTCGCCCTTGGCGGTCAGGTGGTCGACGACCTCTTCGATACAGGTGGAGACGGAGCCCATGGCCACGATGACCCGCTCCGCGTCCGGCGCGCCGTAGTAGTTGAAGATGTGGTACTCACGGCCGGTGATCTTCGAGATCTCCGCCATGTAGTCCTCGACCACGTCCGGCAGCTCCGCGTAGTCCGTGTTGTTGGCCTCGCGGACCTGGAAGAAGATGTCGGGGTTCTGGACCGTGGCCCGGAGCATCGGGTGCTCGGGGTTCAGGGCGTGGGCGCGGAAGGCGTCCAGCGCGTCGTAGTCGACGAGTTTCGCGAGGTCGGCGTAATCCATCTGCTCGACTTTCGCGATCTCGTGAGACGTGCGGAACCCGTCAAAGAAGTGCATGAAGGGCACTCTCGCCTTGATGGCGGACAGGTGCGCGACCGCGGCGAGGTCCATGACCTCCTGGACCGAGCTGGTGGCGATCATGCCCCAGCCGGTCTGCCGGCAGTTGTAGATGTCCGAGTGGTCGCCGAAAATGGACAGCGCGTGCGTGCCGACCGTACGGGCCGCCACGTGCAGGACGGCGGGGTGCCGTTCGCCGGAGATGCGGTGCATGGTCGGGATCATCAGCATCAGCCCCTGGGAAGACGTGAAGCTCGTGGCCAGCGCGCCGGTCTCGGCCGCGCCGTGGACCGCGGCGATGGCGCCGGACTCCGCCTGCATTTCCACGAGGCGGACCGTCTGCCCGAACATGTTGAGTTTCCCCTTGGCCGACCAGACGTCGGTCTTCCCCGCCATCGGCGATGACGGAGTGATGGGATAGATCGCGGCAACTTCCGAAAAGGCGTAGGCGATGTACGCCGCAGCCTCGTTACCGTCCACTGTCACAAAGGTTTTCTTGCTAGACATTTCGTGTGTACTCTCCTAGATATCAGTCTTCCGGGAACCGGATGCCGAACAGGTTCGCGCAGGTCCTCCAGTAGATGTTTTCGTATTCCTCGTCCGTGAGGCCGAGGGCCTCCATGCATTCCAGTTCTTTCGTGACCGGCCACATGGGGTAGTCCGTCCCGAACATGACCCGCTCCGACCCGTACGCACGGATGATGTCCCGCGCCGTGTCGAGGTCCAGCTCATAGAAGGACGAGGACGTGTCGACAATGATGTTGTCGTACTTCGGCAGCACTTTCGCCGCCTCTTCCCAGACGCTCCAGCCGCCGAGATGGGGGCCGACGAATTTCAGTTTCGGGAAGGCCTCCAGCACGTTCTTCACGCGGTTCGGGTTGGAGTTGTCGTATCGCTTGTCGCCCGTATGGACGTAGATGGGCAGGCCGCGGTCTTCACACATGGCGAAGATCTCCATGGCCCGCGGTTCATCGATCCGGAAGCCCTGGATGTCCGGGTGCAGCTTGACGCCGTGGAGGCCGAGCGCCTCGATCTCATCGAGGTCCGCCTCCTGGTCTTCCGAGTCGAGGTGTAAGGTGCCGAGACCCGTGAATCGCCCGCCGGAAGCAAGCTGTTCGTTCGCGATGTACGTGTTGATGCTGTGCACCTGGTGCGGGGTCGTCGCCACCGAAAAGACGATGTTGTGCTCCACGCCCGCCGCGCTCGCGCTCTCCACCAGCCGGTGCTGTGTGCCGTCGTAGGTGTCAAAGGGCAGGTCGCCGTAGAAGTGGCTGATGCCCCCGACCGCCTTCCGGGCAATGGGGTCTGGGTAGATGTGGCAGTGCGCGTCGATCAGATGTTTCATGTGTCGTTCTCTTTCTATGGGGCGATTTACGCCGTCTCGATGGAAGCGTCCGCCTGAAGGCCGAGCTTCTCGATGGCCTCTTCCCGCATTTTGAATTTCTGGATCTTGCCGGCGTCGTTCATCGGGAAGCTGTCGACGAAGTCGATGTACTTCGGCACTTTGTGTTTCGCCATGTGGTCCAGAACGAACTGTTTCATCTCCTGCTCCGTCATGGTCTCGCCCTCTTTGAGGATGATGCAGGCCATGATCTCTTCGCCGAGGCCCTTGTCGGGAACGCCGATGACCTGGACGTCGGAGACTTTCGGATGGGTATAGATGAATTCTTCGATCTCTTTCGGGTAGATGTTCTCACCGCCGCGGATGATCATGTCCTTGAGGCGGCCGGTGATGCGGTAGTTGCCTTCCGGGGTCCGGCAGGCAAGGTCGCCGGTGTGGAGCCAGCCGTCCTTGTCGATGGCGGCCGCCGTGGCTTTGGGCATCTTGTAATAGCCCTTCATGATGTTGTAGCCGCGGGCGACGAATTCGCCGATGACTTCGTCCGGGCAGTCCTCTCCGGTCTCCGGGTCGACGATCTTGCACTCGACGCCGGGGAACGCCGAGCCGACGGTGTTGACGCGGACCTCCAGAGGATCGGTCGTCCGGCTCATGGTGCATCCGGGGGACGCTTCGGTCTGGCCGTAGACGATGACGATCTCTTTCATATTCATCTTCTCGACGACGTCCTTCATGACGGCGACCGGGCAGGGCGAGCCCGCCATGATGCCGGTGCGCATGTAGGAGAAGTCGGTCTTCGGGAAGTCGTCATGGGCCAGCATGGCGATGAACATAGTCGGGACGCCGTGGAAGGCGGTGATGTGTTCATTGTTGATGCAGGCGAGGGACGACTTCGGCGAGAAGTACGGGATGGGCAGGATGGTGCCGCCGTGGGTCATGGTCGCCGTCATGGCGAGGACCATGCCGAAGCAGTGGAACATGGGGACCTGGATCATCATGCGGTCCGCGGTCGAGAGGTCCATGCCGTCGCCGATGGTCTTGCCGTCGTTGACGATGTTGTAGTGGGTCAGCATGACGCCCTTCGGGAAGCCCGTGGTGCCGGACGTGTACTGCATGTTGCAGACGTCGTTGACGTCGACGGCGGCCTGCATGCGGCGGATCTCCTCGATGGGGGTCTGGTCCGCGTACTCGAGGGACTCTTCCCAGGTCAGAGCGCCGGGCATCCGGAAGCCGACCGTGATGACGTTGCGCAGGAACGGCAGGCGTTTCGCGTGCATCGGCTGGCCCGGTTTGTTGTCCTTCAACTCGGGGCACAGTTCATTCATGATTTCCACGTAGTTGGAGTCCCGGTAGCCGTCGATCATGACGAGCGTATGGGTGTCCGACTGACGGAGCAGGTACTCCGCTTCGTGGATCTTGTAAGCGGTGTTCATGGTGACGAGGACCGCGCCGATCTTCGTGGCGGCCCAGAAGGTCAGGAACCAGGCCGGGACGTTGGTGGCCCAGATGGTGACCTTGCTGCCGGCGCGCACGCCGAGGGACACGAGCGCTCTCGCGAACTCGTCGACGTCGTCCCGGAACTGGGAGTACGTTCTCGTGTAGTCGAGCGTCGTGAACTTGATGGCGGTCTGGTCCGGGAACTCCTCGACCATCTTGTCGAGGACTTCGGGGAAGGTCTTGTCGATGAGCTTCTCCTTCTCCCAGACATATTTACCGGTGTGGGACTTGTTCCACTGCAGGTGTTTGAGATTGTAGCGGGTCGGACGGTACCGGCGCATGCAGCTGTGGAAATGGGTCAGGATGATCTCGATGTCATCGATGCCCTCGATCCACGCGGGGTCCCACTGCAGGGAGATGAATCCGTCGTAGTTGACGGAACGCAGCGCGTTCATGAGCTCCTTGAGGGGCAGTTCGCCCTCGCCAATGAGTTCGGGACGGATGGTGTCCCCCGCCTTGCTGTAGTCGTGGATGTGGACGTGGTGCACGTAGGCGCCGAGGTTCGTGATGGAGGTCTCGGGGTCTTCGTCCGCCTCCGCGCAGGTGGCGTACATGTTCCAGTCGGCGGCCAGTTCCTGGTCATCGGCGAACTCGTTGAGCAGTTCTCTCAGAAGCGCGGTGTCCGCGTAGGTTCCGATGGTCTCGACGAGGATGGTGATCGGGAAGCCCTCGGACATCTCCATGAGGATGGTGAGCGCTTCGACGCAGGTGTCGTGGTCTTCACAGGTCGTATGGACGCTGATGGACGGGATACCGAGGTTGACGGCGACCTCCATGGCCTCCGTGAACTCGGCGAGAAAGTCTTCGGACGTAAAGTCTTTGACCGTGTCGATGCAGGGGATGCTCAGTTCGGCATTCTGCAGCTGCCGGCGGGTGGCCGACGCGTATTCGGGGTTCGTCGGGGTCGACTTGCCCTGGAAGATGGGAGACTCGAGATCGTACATCTCGACACCTTTCATTCTGGTGTCTTTCGCGACGTCGCAGAATTCCTGCCACTCGATGCCATCCCAGTTCTGGATGGAAAAAGAAAGTTTCATAGTGCTGTATGGCCCTCCTTACGCTTCGTCGTAGACGATCTTGTTCAGAGCGCTGATATATGCGCGGATGGACGCGCCGATGATGTCGGTGGAGATGCCGCTGCCGGAGTAGACTTTGCCGTCGGCGCGGAGTTTGACGAGGGCGGAACCCATGGCGTCACGGCCTTCCGTCACGGTCTGGATCTGGAAGTCGTCGAGCTCATAGTGGTGGCCGATGATCTGTTCGATGGCATCGAACGCGGCATCGATGGGGCCGTCGCCGACGCCGACGCCGCGGAGTTTCTCGCCGTCCTTCTCGAGGAGAAGGTTCGCGGTCGCGGTGATGACGTTGCCGGAGTTGATGACGTAGTTGTCAATGCGGAAGCTCGTCGGGACCTGCATGGCAGTGGAGGCGATGATCGCATCCAGCTCACGGGTGCCGACAAAATGTTTTTTGTTGGCGACACGCAGGAACGCCTCGTAGACTTTGGCGTTGTCCTCTTCGGAGAGGTCATAGCCCATCTGCTGAACGACCGCGATGACGTCGGTGATCGTGTCGTTGGCGTCGAGGGTGACTCCGGCGACGTCGCCGAGGGCGACATCGCGGAAGCTCGACTCGGACTCCTCGACCGGTGCGAGGATGCGGCTCAGCTGCGAAATGGTCCGCTGCAGGTCGGTGGTCTTCAGAGACGCTGCGATGTCCATGTCGGCGCCTTTCTTTTGAACGAGCGTCGCGACCTGGTCGAGCGTCGGGTAACCGGCCGGGACCGCGGTGCACTTGACACCGTTCGCGCCGGCGGAGAGGGCGGCTGCCGCGCAGGCGATGCCCATGCCCATCTCGTCGGAGACCTGGACATAGAGTTCGACGTTCTCCATCTCGGGAACGTTCTCTTTGAGTCCGGTCACGAAGGCCGCGAACTCGTCCGGCAGGAAGATGCCGGCGGAGTCGCACAGGGTGACGCGGTTGGCGCCGGCGGCGACAGCGGTCTTCACGGCTTCATAGAGGAAGTCGGTCTCGGCACGGGTGGCATCGACAGCGGAGAACTCGACGTTCTCGCAGAAGAAGCGGCAGAGTTTGACCTGATCCTGGATGAGTTCCAGCATGGCAGGGGCTTTTTTATGGCAGGTGTACTCCATCTGCACGGTGGAAACAGGAACAAGGAGGTTTAGCTGAGGATGACGGGCGGTGCGGATGCTCTCCCAGGTCTCCTCGACCATACCGCAGCCGATCTCGACGGCGGCGGACAGAGCGGTGCTGACCATCGAGGCGATGGTCTTGTTGGAGAGCTGGTCCGCTTTCGCGGCACCGATCGCAGGCAATTCGATCGTGTCCAGTTTCAGGCGGTCAAGGGTCCTGGCAACTTCCAGTTTCTCCTTGAACGACATACTGGCTGCCTTGCGCTGGCCGGGTTCTCTCAGCGACATGTCAATGATCTTGATGGTATTCATAGTGTTTGCTCCTTGTTCTATAGCGTGTTTTGTCCTGTTTTGCCTTGTTCCGGAAATTAAATTGTGCAAAATATTCTTTTGCTTAATTTGTTTTCCGGAAACCGACAGTGCCATTATTATAGTCTTTTTATCAATAAATGCAACCCTTTTCTTTTTCTGTATCGAAAGGGTTGACACAACAAAAGAGAGCCGGTCTTGCGACCGGCTCCCGGATATTTGACGATTCAGTTGTTTCGCCGCGGTTACATGAAGTTCGTGACCAGTGTCAGTATTCGCAGGGCGAAGAGCACGAAGATGACCCACATGATGGGGCTGACTTCCTGAGACTTGCCGGTGCAGACTTTGAGGATGACCCAGGTCATGATCCCGAACATGATGCCGTTGGCGATGGAGTAGGTCAGAGGCATCATGGCGACTGCCATGAAACCGCCGACGGAGTCCGCGATGTCGTCGCTGAAGTTCATCTTGGTGACCGAAGACATCATCAGCATGCCGACGTAAAGGAGGGCAGCGGACGTCGCGAAGGTCGGGATGGCCAGGAAGATCGGGCCAAGGAACAGCGCGATGAGGAACATGGTACCGGTGGTGGCAGAGGTCAGACCCGTCTTGCCGCCGGCAGCGACACCTGCGCTGGACTCGACGAACGAAGTGACGGTGGACGTACCGAGCAGAGCACCGGCCGTGGTGCCGACCGCGTCGGACATGAGGACAGCGCCTGCGCGGGGCAGATTGCCATCTTCATCGAGGAGGCCTGCCTGGTCCGCGACGCCGACGACCGTACCGACGGTGTCGAAGAGGTCGACATACAGGAAGGACAGCACGATGGCGAGGAACTCGACGATGTGCGAGCCGGCCCATGCGAAGTTCAGATGGAACGCCGTGTTCTTGATGGCGTCGAGGTGCAGACCTTCAGCGAAGGTCGGGAACAGGCTGAGTCCTTCGTACCAGCCCGCGAGCTGCGCGATCATGCCGAGCGCCCAGGTGATCAGGATGCCGATAAGGATGGCACCGGTGATCTCGAAGTGGGTCAGGATGGCGATGACGATGAACCCGACGATGCAGAGAACGACTTCGGGGCTCGAGAACGAACCGAGGCCGAGGAGCGTGGATTCATCCGCGATGACGATGCCGGCGCCCTTCAGTGCGATGATCGTGATGAAGAGGCCGATACCGGCGGTGATGCCGAGCTTCAGGTTCTGCGGGATGCCGTTGACGATCTTCTCACGGAACTTGAAGAAAGACATCAGGATAAAGATACAGCCCTCGACAAAGACCGCTGTCAAAGCGATGGTCCAGGGGTCCGGGACGTCTTTCAGTTCACCGAGACAGACCGTGAAGGCAAAGTAAGCGTTGAGGCCGAGGCCGGCGGACAGGGCGATCGGATAGTTCGCGACGAATGCCATCAGGAACGTTGCGAGTGCCGATGCGAGTGCCGTGGCGACAAAGACGCCGTTCGCGTCCATGACGTTACCAAGGATGCTCGGGTTGACCGCCAGGATGTAGGCCATGGCGAGGAACGTGGTCAGACCGGCGACGACTTCCGTGCGCACGTTCGTTCCGCGTTCTTTGAGCTGGAAAAATCTCTCTAAGGTTGCATTGAAAGTTTCCATAACGCTCATTTCTCCTTTCACAAAAAATACACTGATATTGTATCACAAAGACAACGACTTCGAAAAGAGAAAAGTATCCGTTCTTCCGGCAAATTGGTTTGACCATCTTAAACACTTTCTGTCAATCGTTGACTATAAATTGTTTCGGTACTAGAATATTTTTGGTTAGACCAGCGTATCTGTTAGCTTTGGGAAGGAGCTGTCAACTATGCCACAAGAAGTAAACCCGCGGATCCACGTCAGCGACTTTGACTTTCCGCACGAACCGTACCACTGCGATGACCCGGAGAAAAAGAAACTCGTCATCAAACTGGCAAAACTGATCACCGACAACATCCCGCGCAAGCTGCCCGGCGGCATGCACGAGAACCACATGGATTTCTGGATCCTCGACCGCCTTCTCACGAAGGACGAGGTGAAGTTCATGCTGAGCTTCAAAGAGCGCCGCAAAGGCCGCAACATCACCTGGCTCGCCTTCCAGAACAACATGAGTGTGGAAGAGGCCCAGAAGGTCGTTGACCATCTGCTCTGGATCGGCATCCTCGAGCAGAACCGCGACAACGAGGACCACTCCATCCAGTACGCCATCCCGAAATGGGTCATCGGCTCCGGCGAGTACATGGTCGAGCATCCGACCCTTCCGGACGACTGCCCCGAAGTGGCCACCATGTTCAACCTCGCGCCCCAGGAGCCCCTGGAGCTCGCCGCGAAACTCGTCCCTCCGGGAGGCGCCGGCATCGGCATGCACGTCATCCCCGTCGAGCAGGCTATCCCCAACACGAACCAGCAGGTCAGTGTCGAGCACCTCTCCCACTGGCTGAACAAGTATGACACCTTCTGCACGATGGTCTGCGCCTGCCGGAAAGCACAGCGCATCCGCGGCGAAGGCGTCGGCGACATCGAAGGCTACATGTGCATCGGCGTCGGAGACATCGCCGAATTCCTCGTCACCTCCGGCAAAGACGCCCATTACATCTCCCGCGAGGAAGCCCTCGACATCATCAACCGTTCCGAAAAGAAGGGCTTCGTCCATCAGATCGTCAACGTCGACGGCCCCGAGCGCATCGTCGGCATCTGCAACTGCTCCCCCGGGTCCTGCTACGGCCTCCGTACATCGCAGTTGTTCAACACGCCTTACATGTCCGCGTCCGCGTACCGCGCCCACGTCGACCCCGCCAGCTGCGTCGCCTGCGGCAAGTGCGTCGAAGTCTGCCCCGCCGGCGCTGCCAAGCTCGGCCAGAAACTCCACCGAGCGGACCACTCCGAAGTCAAATACCCGGTCCACGACCTCCCCGACGACCACATCTGGGGCGAGGACAAATGGGACCCCGATTACAGAGACCACAACCAGATCAATACGCACCCGACCGGTACATCGCCGTGCAAGTCCGCCTGCCCCGCGCACCTCGCGGTCCAGGGCTACGTGAAGATGGCCGCCCAGGGCCGTTACGAAGAAGCCCTCGAGCTCATCCGCCAGGACAACCCGTTCCCGGCCGTCTGCGGCGCCGTCTGCAACAAGCGCTGTGAAGACGCCTGCACCCGCGGCCTCGTCGACAAGCCCGTCGCCATCGACGAGATCAAGAAGTTCCTCGCCTACCGCGAGCTCGACAACGGTCTCAACTACCTGCCCGACTGCACGAACGACGTCGGTGAGCAGTGGGACGACTACAAGATCGCCGTCATCGGCGCCGGTCCCGCCGGCCTGACCGCCGCGTACTACCTGCGCACCAAGGGCTATCCTGTCACGGTCTTCGAGCGCGAGTCCCGCCCCGGCGGCATGCTCCTGAACGGCATCCCGTCCTTCCGTCTCGAGAAGGGCATCATCGAAAAAGAGATCGACATCATCCGCGAGATGGGCGCCGACATCAAATGCGGCGTCGAGGTCGGCAAAGATATCACACTCGACCAGCTGCGCGCCGAGGGCTACAAGGCCTTCTACATCGCCATCGGTCTCCAGGGCGGCCGCCTTGCAGGCGTGCCCGGTGAAGACGCGAAGGGCGTCGAGTCCGGCGTCAGCTTCCTGCGCCGCATCAACCAGGACAACACCGTCCGACTGGACGGCGACGTCGTGGTCGTCGGCGGCGGCAACGTCGCAGCCGATGTCGCCCGCGCCGCAGTCCGCGCCACCAACGGCAAGGTCACCATGCTGAGCCTCGAGCAGCGCGACGAGATGCCGGCTGCCAGAGACGAGATCGACGAAGTCCTCGAAGAGGGCATCGTCATCGAGAACGGCTGGGGCCCGAAGGAAGTCCTGAAGGACGCGAAGGGCAACGTCAAAGCCATCGTCTTCAAGAAGTGCACCTCCGTCTTCGACAAGGACCACCGGTTCGCTCCGGTCTATGACGAAGACGACACCATGACCATCGACTGTAAGAACATCCTCATGGCGATCGGCCAGTCCGCGGAGTGGGGCGACCTCCTGAAGGGTTCCAAAGTCGAGCTCAACCGCAACGGCACTGCGAAAGCGGACAAGATCACCTACCAGACCGACGAGCCCGACATCTTTGTCGGCGGCGACATCTACCACGGCGCCCGCTTCGCCATCGATGCCATCGCGAACGGCAAGGAAGGCATGATCTCCATCAACCGTTTCGTCCACGAAGGCCAGTCCCTCACCATCGGCAGGAATCTGCATGAGTGGGATATGCTCGACAAGGACGACATCACCATCCCGTGCTTCGACAACGCGGAACGCCAGGCTCCGCCCATGATGGACGGCGACCCCGTCAAGACCTTTGGCGATTTACGTCTCCCGCTCACCGAAGACCAGATCAAGATCGAAGCGAAGCGCTGCCTCGGCTGCGGCAAGAGCGTCGTCGATGTCAACATGTGCATCGGCTGCGGCCTCTGCACGACCCGCTGCAACTTTGACGCCATCCACCTGAGAAGAGATGTTCCGGGCGGCGCCGACATGCACACGGCCGAAGAGATGATGGCCTGCGTCGGACCGTACGCGCTCAAACGCATGGGCAAGATCGCGAAACGCGAGATCGCCGACCGCGTCGAGAAGAAAGCACCGAAGCTTTTCCAGGCGATCAAGGACTTCTGATCCATCGACCCAACTGCACCTATCCGAGTATAGTGAGATATGAGAGACCCCCGGCGTCCACAGGGACCCGGGGGTTTCTCGTGCTTTCGGGGTGTGTTACAATAAGTTCCAGCACAACAGAAAGGGCGATGTACCCCATGAAATTCAAAGGTTTATCGAAAGTCCACGCCGGCAAATTCATCGACCGGTACGACATCGTCTACGAGACTGCGGACGGCAACGAAAAGGTCTACGAGATGATCTCCCGGGACCACGACATCGACAAAGCGGACGACCCGTTCGCGCGGCTCACCCGGCCGTTCAACGACTCGGTCATCCTCGTCGTCACCGACGAGTCCGGGGAACGGCTCCTCATCTCGAAGGAGTACCGCATGGCCTGCGGCCACTGGGTCTACAACTTCGTTGCCGGCCTCATCGACCCCGGTGAATCGCCCGAGGAAAGCGCGAAGCGGGAACTGTGGGAGGAGACCGGTCTCGAGCTCTATGAGATCGATGACACGCTCGACAAGTCCATCGCCGCCATCGGGTTCTCGAACGAGAAGAACATCTCGATCTTCGGCAAGGCCCGGGGCGAGTTCCGGCCGAGCACGTCGGCAGAGGAGGAGATCATCCCCGGCTGGTACACGAAGGAAGAGGTCCGGGAGCTCCTGCGCACCGAATACTTCGCCGCCCGTACCCAGGCGTACTGCTACCTCTGGAGCAAAGAGTAAGAAAAGCTTTCACTTGTCTCCGGCACACGGTTGTGTGATAATGAGACATATTTTAAAACAGAAAGGCACATTCCCTATGACTATGATCGACGTGAAGCCCGTCGAGGGCCTCGACATTGCCGTCGTCAATGCGGACGACGTATTGCTCAAGGATGAGGACACCGCCAACCAGCTCTTCGTGAGCATCAAGACGCAGGGCGGCACGAACCTCATCGCCATCAACCAGGAGGCGTTCCCGACCAAGTTCTGGGACCCGACGACCGGGTTCCCGGGCAGGGTCCTCGACCGGCTCATCCAGAACGGGATGAAGATGGCCGTCGTCGGCGACTTCAACGCCTATGCCGACGGGCCGTTCCTCGACTTTATGGCCGAGGCCAACAACGGCTTTAATCTCTTCTTCGTCGCGGACGAGGACACCGCTGCTGCGCGGCTTCGCAACGCGCTGGAAGATGACAGAAAGCTGGATCGCCATGTTTAACACGCAGATCGTCTACGGGCTCCTCATCCCGTTCCTCGGAACGCTGCTCGGCTCCGCCTGCGTCTTCTTCATGAAGAAACAAATGGGCCTCATGCTCGAGCGGATCCTCGAAGCGTTCGCCGCCGGTGTCATGGTGGCCGCTTCAGTCTGGTCCCTGCTCATCCCGTCCCTCGAACACGCCGCGAGCAAAGGCACCTGGGCCTTCGTGCCCGCCGCCGTCGGCTTCTGGGCCGGCATCCTGCTCCTGCTGCTCCTCGACGAGGTCATCCCCCACCTGCACCCGGACCTCGCGGACCCCGAGCACATGGGGCACGGCGTCGAAAAAGGCGGCCTCTCGAAGACCATCATGCTGGTCCTCGCCGTCACGCTCCACAACTTCCCCGAAGGCATGGCCGTCGGTGTCGTCCTGGCCGGCTGGGCCGGCGGCAACATGGGCATCACGCTCTCCGCGGCACTCGCGCTGTCGATCGGTATCGCCATCCAGAACTTCCCGGAAGGCGCCATCATCTCGATGCCCCTTCGCGCGGCCGGCGGTTCCAAAGGCAAGGCGTTCCTCTACGGCACGCTCTCCGGCGCCGTTGAGCCTCTCGCCGGCATTCTGACCATCCTTTTCGCGGCACAGGCCACCGCCGTCCTGCCGTACTTCCTGAGTTTCGCCGCCGGCGCCATGATCTACGTCGTCATCGAAGACCTCATCCCCGGCATGGCAGAAGGCGAGCACTCCAACTGGCCGACCGTCTTCTTCGCCGTAGGCTTCAGCCTGATGATGATCCTGGACGTCGCGCTCGGATAACGGCCCGTGTATCGCCAACTGAACACAAAAGCAAAGCGCCGACCGTTTGGTCGACGCTTTTTTCATGCCTTGCGGCGATTCACTTGATGTCCAGTTCCGGCGGCTCGTCCAGGTGTTCGGAGACGTACTTGCCGTCTTTCTTCCGCTGCCGGACGCACTCGGTCAGGAGGTACTCGATCTGACCGTTGACCGAACGGAAGTCGTCCTCTGCCCAGGCCGCGATCTGGTTATACAGTTTTTCATTCAGCCGCAGAGGGACCTGTTTCTTTTCCGCCATGGTTTACCCGCTTTCTTAGTACAGGGATCCGGAGTTGACGACCGGCTGCGCGTCCTTGCCGGCGCACAGGACGACAAGCAGGTTCGAGACCATGGCGGCCTTGCGCTCTTCGTCGAGGGTGACCATGTCGGACTCGTTGAGCTTGTCGAGGGCCATTTCGACCATGCCGACGGCGCCGTCGACGATCATCTTACGGGCATCGACGACTGCGCGGGCCTGCTGTCTCTGCAGCATGACCGCGGCGATCTCCGGCGAGTAGGCCAGGTGCGTGATGCGGGCGTCGATGATCTCGAGGCCGGCCGCTTCGACCTTTTTTTGGATCTCGTCTTTGATGCGTTTTGCCACGAGTTCCGTGGAACCGCGCAGGGAGCCGTCGTCCGCCTCGCCGTCGCCGGTGGTGTCGACGTTGGGCGCGATGTCATACGGGTAGACCTTTGCGACGCTACGGACAGCGGTGTCGGCCTGGAGGGACAGGTACTCTTTGAAGTTGTCGACGTCGAAGACCGCTTTGGCGGTATCGACGACACGCCACATGACGGCGACGCCGATCTCGACCGGGTTGCCGAGCGCGTCGTTGACCTTCTGCTTGGAGTTCGACAGGGTCATGACCTTCAGAGAGATCTTTCTGGACGCTCTCATCTGGGCGTCGAATTCCGCAGACGTCTCTTTCCCGGAACTGCCTTTGGTCAGGGCGCCGAGGAGGCCGCCGCTGCCTCCGCCGATGTCACCGGACTGGCCGAGCTGGGTGAACTGCGCGGGGTTGACGGACGTGCAGAACGGGTTCACGAAGTAGAACCCCTCGCCCTTCAGCGTGCCCTTGTACTTGCCGAACAGGGTCAGGACCAGCGCCTCCTGGGGCTTCAGGACCTTGAGACCGGCCAGGCAGATGGGTAGGATGACCCAGAGCAGGACGCCGAGCGCGCCAAGAGCGAACTGCCCGGTCGGGAACCCGACGATGATCAGGCCGGTCGCGGCGATGAGGCCGACGATGATGACGAGCAGCATCAGCATGCCGAGCTTTTTCGTGGTATAGATTTTTTCTGTCATGAGAAACACCTCTTTTATTCCAATTGCGTGTTTGCTATCGTCGTGATATCAATTTGATATCACTTCCACCCTCGTTATACCACTCCGCATGTTCCCTGTCAACAATTATTCGACATATTTTTCCGATTTACGATTTGTACGTATCGATTTTCTTACAGTGTTCTCCTTTTTTAAGGTTTATTTTGGGCTTCTGCCTATAATGTTAAATACCCAAAGGAGGTGAGGACATGAAAAAAACGCTTAACGACGGGCAGGAAGCCCGCCGCATCAAACTGCCGACCACCCGGTTCAACGAGAAGCACGGCATCGCCGGGCCGGAACTGTTCTGGCTGTTTTTCTTCGGGAGTCTGCTCGGTGTCCTCATGGAGGGCGTCTACTGCAAGTTCGTCCACGGCGCCTGGGAGACCCACGTCGTCTCCATCTGGGGCCCGTTCTGCATCCTCTACGGCATCGGCGCGGTCGCGTTCTACGTCGGCAACGTCGTCTGGGAGGACAAAAAGAAGTGGCAGAAGTTCCTGCTCTTCGGGTTCCTCGGGTCCGGCCTCGAAGTCATCTGCGGCGCCATCCTCGAGTTCGGCCTCGGCATGTATGCCTGGGACTACTCGGAACAGTTCATGAACTTCCGCGGCTATGTGAGCCTCAGCATGACCGCCGCCTGGGGCGCCATCGGCCTCCTCTTCAGCTTCGCCATCCCCCGCATCGACGCCACTTACGGCTTTATGCAAACCCACGCGTGGCACATGGCGTACGTCATCCTGGCCGTCTTCCTGACGATTGACCTCGCGTTCACCGCGCTCTGCCTCGTCCGCTGGGCCGGCCGGAAGTACGACATCCCCGCCGCGAACCGCGTCGAACAGTTCATCGACGAGCGGTACGACGACGAGTTCATGCAGAACCGGTTCATCGAGTGGCACCCCATCGAGTGGAAGCGGTGAATCGCGCAACAAAAACAAACCCCTGCCGGAGCGTTTGAACCGAACCAGTAAAATCGGACAATAGACAAAAAGCCCCCTCATGTAGGACAATAATAGTCCATACATGAGGAGGTTTTCTTATGCCCAGAAAGTACACACATATAAAACAATATGAGGATTTATTTCTGCAATTA
>JAFRHS010000035.1 GCA_017433225.1 Clostridia bacterium | reverse complement strand
CTATATATATTTTTACAACAATGAGCGCATCCAGACAAGTACAAAACTGACACCGCTGGAATTGCGGTGCCAGTTTGCAGCTTAGCTATTGCCCTACAGGGGGGCTTTTTTGTGCAGTCCGAATAAAATGGTTCGGTTCACTCACTTCTCAGGGGGCTTTTTTGCGCTTATGGAAACAGCAGAACGCTGCTCCGCCGTCTGTCATAAGGTTCGCTCCTCCGAGCTGTAGGATTCCAGCCCTGCGGGCGCGCTCGTCCGGTGCGATTATGACATCCGGCGGACATCGTTATGCTGTTTAGCTTTTTTCCACGTGGACCGTCGTCGTCGGGAACGCGAAGGACGCGCCGGCCTCTTCGACGATGCGCCGGATCGCGAAGTTCACATCCTCCCGGACCTTCAGGTTCGCGTACTTGTCGGTCGTCACGGTGAAGTACGTGACCTCGATGTCCTGGCTCGAATCGCCAAAGTCCTTGAAGGTGACGGAGATGATCGAGTTGTCGACGTCGTCGCTGTCTTCGAGGTACTTCCGTATATCGCCACAGATGCGCTGCAGCTGCTCGGTCGTCGTGTCGTAGGTCAGGCTCAGAGTGAACGTGACTGCCTTGCCGAGCTGGGTGCGGGAATAGTTCGTGATGGCCTCTTTCATGAGGGTCGCGTTCGGGATGGTGACCACGAGGTCGTCCCGGGTGCGCACGCGGGTGGACCGCATGGTGATGTCCTCGACAAAGCCTTCGGCAGACGCCGTCGCGATGTAGTCCCCCACGTCAAAGGGTTTGTCCGTGATGATCTCGAAGCCCGAGAACAAGTTGCTCGCGGTGTTCTGGGCGGCCAGGGACAGGGTCAGACCGGAGAGGCCGAGACCGGCGATGATGCCGTTGATGTTGTAGCCCATCTCCGAGATGAGGATGACCGCCAGCAGGGACACGATGACGATCCGCAGGATGATCGCCATGAACCGGATGGCCACTTCGGACTGGTTGACGTTCTTTTCGTCGTTGAACCGGATGATCTGCCGTGTCGCCGCGGGCGTGTAGTTCAGCAGCACCCAGGCGATGAGCGAGATGTTCGTCATCCGGAAGAGTTTGTCGATGAACGTCATCCACTTGGTCTCCGGCGAGATGATGAGGAACGCAAGCTCCACACCGAGGACGATGAAGAAGACCCGGAGCGGGTTCTTTAGCGCCCCGAAGATGTCCTCGCCGGTCTTCTGCCAGCGGGTGAACAGTTTGCGGATGATCGCGCCGATGAGTTCGGTCAGCTTCTTCGACAGAAGCGCGAACAGAAGGAAGATGAGAAGCCCCAGGATGATCTGCGGCCACTTCTCGCCCCAAGATGCGAAGAACGCGACGATCTCCTGCCAAAGTTCGGTCATAAAGACACTCCTTTATATCAATGGTTGCTTATAAAGCTTTCACATAATATATACCACAGACCTTAAATGGAATCAAAAAGCATTATCAAACTGAACTTTGTTGAGGAGTCATATGACTTGACGAAAGCCTTTTGCGTCTTTGCAGAAGGCTTTTCGTGCGCCCGAGCATACCGTCTGACGCAGGCGGGTGCGGTGAACGGTTCGAGAGCCCGGGCATTGACAGCCCGACCTCCGAACCTGCGGCGTTCACTCGCCCGCCCGCTGAACTGTTCTCGTTGGAAAGCAGAAAACCACGCCAAACTCGAAATAATCCAGTTTAGCGTGATTATTTTTGTGTGCAAGCAGGTGGTTTTCGAAAAAAGTCACGTCAAATCGCATAATTCAAGTTTTAGCGTGATTATTAATCGTATTTTATCTCGAATCGCTCTTTCTGAGCCCAAAAAAGTCACGCTAAAATGCACAATCTGAGATTTGGCGTGAAAAAACTGATGATATGCTCTGTAATTGGAAGGAAAAAGTCACGCTAAAACGACAAAATCGTAATTTGGCGTGAAAAAAGACCTCGACGGAGATGGTTGACTGAAGAAAAGCGCTAAAAATATCACGCTAAAAAGCAAGAATAGAGGTTTAGCGTGAAAAACAAGAAGAAACCCGGGCGATCACATTGTTTTTGCAGGCCAAAGGGCAGACTTGGCCTTTGGCCTGTTGTTTGCCCCATGCCGGCGGGTGGAAGTGCGGTCAAGGGCAGGCAACGCGATAGGTGGTTGCCTGTCGTGGAACGAGCGGGCCCCTTGACGGCGCTGCAAGCCGCTGGCACGAAGCCCGGAGCGAAGCGGAGGGCGCAAATACGCACGGCAGCTGACAGGGGCACGCCGATGCCCCGCTGCCAGGGCAGATGTTGCCTTGCGAATTCAAGCTTGGAACGCTTGGCAAATACAAGTTTGTAATGGTAGACATCGGGCGTCGAGGCTGACAGAATAAAAAAGCACCCCGGTAAAGGGGTGCTTTTGTCATTATTTCGCCAGGGCAAGTGCCTGTTGTTCTTTCGCGAGCTGCAGGGCCCAGTCGGCGAAATGGTCGCCGGCGAGGGCGCGGACTTTCGTCGCGTAGCGGTTCGCGGGGTCGAGGAACTTCGCCTCCTCGAAGGCGAGGATCTCCTGTACTTCGTCGGGGAACCCGTGGTAGAACTCTTTCATCTGGTGGAGCATGATCCTGCCCGCTTCCGCGACGGTGCTGCTGCGCCCGCCGAGGATGATGATCTTCGTGTTCTCGAGGTTATAATACGCGGCCCGTTTGAAGTTCTGGACCGCCTGGACCTGATCCTGTTCCGGGAAGTAGAAGTCCTGGGTCCCGGCGAGGAACCCGAGGAACAGTTCGCCGAACCGGATGTCCCGGAGGTCGACGCCGAGGGGATCGAGCGGGTTCAGGTCGAACATGCGCAGCTCGATGTGAGACGCGCCGTACTTTCGCAGGTTTTCGAGCGTGTTGGCGCCCTTCGGTTTCAGCCGTACAGGGAAGTAGAGCTCGCTCGGCGCGGCGATGAGCCCCCGTGACACGAGGTACTCGATGCCCTCGATGTACCCGTCCAGAGACTTGTAGTTGAAGACCGGAGTGAACGCGTTCCAGTAGCCGGTCTCGGCGCAGCGCTGCGAGGCTTTGCCGGTGAAGGTCGAGCCGCCGGAGGTGCCGGGCTCCAGGAAGGAGCGGTCCCGGACGGGGCTCGCCGCGGTCACCGCCGTCATGAGCCAGCCGTAGGCCGCCGCTTTTTTCGCGAGGTCCAGGTAAAACCCGTCTTTGTAGTCCCGGAACGTTCCGACTTCGTAGGCCCTCTGGTGCGCCTCGTAGTCCGCCTTCAAGAGTTCCTCGGAGAAGGAGTAGTTGAAGTGGATGCCCGAGTACGTCATGATGTACCGCCCATAGCGGCCGGACAGGTACTCGCGGTAGGCGGTCTTGTGGTAGCTCTCGCCGGGGAACTGCGCGATGGGGATGTCCTCTTCGTTCGCGATGTACGGCGGGTTCGATGACGGCCACAGGTACTCCCGCAGGGAGGAGGCCGCCAGCGTCTTCTGGATCTCGACATAGAGGTCGCGTAGCATGCCGTATGCCTCTTCCGGTGAATCGCCGACCGGGGTATTGATCTCGGTCTGGTTCTCGCAGAAGTCCTTTGTGATGTTCGGGTGCCCGAGGAACGGGTCCGGGGTGTGGGCCATGTGCCCGTCTTCCGTGACGCGGAGCATCTCTTTTTCGAGGCCGAAGCGACCGCCGAGCAGAAGTTCTTTCAGGGTCTCTTTGTTCAGTGCCAGCACAGGTCCACCTCCTTCTTGTGGCGTTTCGCAAAATAAATTGTGCGCTATCGAATTCTATTATATTGCATTTTTGCTCAGATTTCCAGTTTTTCCATAAAAACACGGACTCCTGCCGGGGAAACCGGGCAGGAGCCGCTGTGTCTGGGTAGGTATTTCTTTTTCAGAGGGTATCGGTCAACCGCCGAACGTGACGGCGTCGACGGCGTCTGCCGTGCGAAGCAGCCATTCGGTGGAGATCTCTTTACGGATCTTGAAGAAAGACGGGTCGAAGCCGAGCGCGCTGACGACGAAGTCCATGGCATTGCCGACGATGTAACCGACATCGACGGGCTCGTTCTTCTCGTTCTTCATGCAGGCGTACTCGAAGCCGCCGCCGACGCAGAACGTGATCGTGTCGTAAAGACGGTCTTTCATGCTGTCATCGAGGTCGGACATATGGTCGAAGATCCAGTCGCAGATGCACTGGACGACGAGCTGTGCCGTGTTGTAGTTCTCCATGACGTCCATGCGGAGTGCCTCGGTCGACGGGCAGCTGGTGACATACCAGAACTCGAAGTAGGCGATATCATAGAGGAGCTCGACGAGTTCGACACCGGTGAACTCATCGTCGTCATCATCGTCGAAGGGGTCGACTGCGACAAGATCGTCGTCTGCCTCCGCAGCTGCCTCTTCCGCTTCACGGGCCCGGATGGACTCAATGACCTGATCGATGACCAGGGAGAAGGAGGTCTCGATGAAGAGCTCGATGAATTTGGATTTTTTCGGGAAGTAGTACTGAAGCAGGCTCTTCTGAACGCCGGCTTCCTTGCCGATGACGGACAGCGGGGTCTTGGCATAACCGGTCTCGGCAAACAGCTTGAATGCGATGCGGGCGATCCGCTCCTGTTCTGCCAGGTATTTCTGGGTCTGTTTCATAAGATGCTCCTTTTTCATTCATGGCCGGAAAACGGCGCATTTTCAGATTACAGCGGTAGTATAACACATTTTCAAAAACGTTACCGTACAAATTTTTGTACTCGGACAAAATTTCGTACACGTACAAATAAATTTGACCGAATAACCCGATTTTTGCTGGTTTTGGGGCGAAAAAGCGTTGACGACTGTGAAGGTTATATAGTATATTAAAGGTGAATTTGTACGCGTATAAAGACATACGCTACATTTGTGATTGAGAAAAGGAGGAAAAGTACAAATGATTCTCGATTTCATTAAGGGGATCCTTGCGGGCCTGACCCAGCACCCCGGTGTGCAGTGGGGCAACACCGTCATGGAAACCCCGTACGAAGGCTGGAGAATGTGGATCCAGGACATGTTCGCCAACATGGGCTGGGGCTCCATTTTCCTGATCGCCCTGTCCGCTCTGACCTGGACCGGCGTCTACCTGATCATCATCTGGAGACTGCATAAGGACCACGCTCCGTCCATGCCGTGGGTCTGCCTGTCCATGAACTTCTCCTGGGAGTTCCAGTTCGCCTTCCTGGTCCCGTATCCGGAACCCGTCACCCGCTGGGGCATCTACCTCTGGGTCGCGTTCGACGCCATCATGTTCATCCTCGACCTCAAGTATGCGAAGATGTTCTATGCGAAACGCTTCCCGGGCTATGACTGGTCCTACTATCTGGTCAAGATCTGCACGTTCGCCATCATCTTCGTCAGCATCCTGATGATGAACCCGCAGTGGCCGCATCTTCCGGATTCCCCGATGTTCGCCGCTTACCTGATGAACGCCATCATGTCGATGCTGTTCTGTGTCCATATGTTCTCGAGAGAGACCATCGAAGGACTCAGCGTCTGGGTCGCCGTCCTCAAATGTATCGGTACCCTCGCACCGACCGCCCTCGGCACCATCTGGACCGTCGGCCGCGGCAACGAGATCGAATGGTTCGTCTACTGCCTCGGCGCCATCTGCGCGATCTTCGACTTCATCTACATCTATCTTCTCACCAAGCGTTTCGCCCGTTTCGGCATCAACGCGTTCACCCGCAAGCCCCTCAAGGGCAAGGAAGAACTCGCTGCCAAAACGTTCGCCGCTGTGGAAGAATACAAAGAGAGAAGCGGCAACTTCAAGCTGAAGAGCTACAAAGAGTGCCAGGAATTCCTGAAAGTCGAATAAAGACAACTGTCAGCCCCTGCCCGGCTCCCCGGGCCGGGGCGTTTTTGTTTGACATCCTTTACAGCGGGTTGTATAATGGGTCGTACTAATGACTGGTAACCCTGCTACAGTTGAAGGGAGGGACAACATACAATGAGCGAAATCAAAGTCAGAGAGAACGAATCCATCGACAGCGCACTGAGACGTTTCAAGAGACAGACTTCCAGAGACGGTGTCATTAAAGAGGTTCGCAAAAGAGAGCACTATGAGAAGCCGTCTGTCAAGCGCAAGAAAAAATCAGAGGCAGCTCGCAAGCGCAAATACAAATAAGTTTTGAACTTATACCGGCTGCAGGGAGCACCTGCGGCCGGTTTCTTTTTGAGGTGACCCCCCATGAAACTGTTGAAACCCGACGCAAAATGCCGTTATCTGACGGATGTCACGCCGGCCACGGTGAAGGCCCTCGGCTGCAAGGCCGTCCTCATCGATGCCGACAACACGTCTTCCCACGACCTCACCACCGACCCGCTTCCGGGTACGGAAGACTGGGTCCGCTCCATGAAAGAGGCAGGCCTCAAAGTCCTTCTCCTCTCGAATGCGAAGACGGAGCGGGCGAAGGTCCTCGCGGACCGGTATGCCATCCCCGTCGTCGGGATGGCGGCGAAGCCGTTCCCCTTAGGGTACTTCCGTGCGGCGCTCCGGCTCCGTACACGCCCGCAGAAAACGGTCATGCTCGGGGACCAGCTCTTCACGGACATCCTCGGGGCGAACCTCGCGGGGTGCAAGAGCATCTGGGTCGAGCCCTATGAAGAGGACAAGCGCGACTGGCTCTTCCTCATCAAACGCCGGCTCGAACAACTGGTCTCACGGCGGTGGGACTGACCCCGGAGACCGCAGAGCAACGAAAGGAACACACCATACCATGAACATCGCACAACTCGCTTCTCAGTTGAAATCGACACAGGCGGCGCTCATCCTGAGCGAGGAGAACCGCCTCTACTTCACCGGGTTCCCGTCCTCGAACGGCACCCTTCTGGTCACGCCGGAGGAGAGCGCCTTTGTCACGGACAGCCGGTACTTCGAGGCGGCCTGCAACACCGTCACGGAAGCGCAGGTCATCCTTCAGGATCAGGTCTATCAGCAGATCTTCGACCTTCTCCAGAAGCACAACTGCACCGAGATCCTCGTCGAGTCCGAACGCATGACCCTGTCCGAACTGAACAAATGGCGCAAAATGCTCCCGACCTACTCCTTCAATGTCTCGAACCGGCTCGACACGCTGGCGAACGGACTCAGAGAGGTCAAGTGTGAGGCGGAAGTCGAAAAGATGCAAAAAGCGCAGGACATCGCCGAAAAAGCGCTCGAGGAACTCCTCCACATCCTGAAGCCCGGCGTGGCGGAGCGGGACCTTGCCAACGAACTCGAGTACCTCATGCGCAAGTTCGGCGCCGACGGCATCTCGTTCGACACCATTGTGGTCAGCGGCGCCAACTCGTCGAAGCCCCACGGAGTGCCCGGCGGGAAACTCGTCGAGGAGGGCGACTTCGTCACGATCGACTTCGGGGCGATCTACGATCACTACCATTCCGACTGCACGCGCACCTTTGCCGTCGGCATGCCGACGGAGGAGATGGTCAACGTCTACGAGACCGTCAAACGGGCGCAGCAGGCGGGTCTCGACTATGTGAGACCGGACATCGGGGCGTTTTATCTCGACAAAGCCTGCCGCGATGTCATCGCGGAAGCGGGGTACGGCGACTACTTCGGACACAGTACCGGCCACGGGGTCGGCGTCGAGATCCACGAGCACCCGTTCGCCGGACCGAAGTCCGAAGAGACCATCCGCGAAAACGCGGTCGTCACGGTCGAACCCGGCATCTATCTGCCCGGAAAATTCGGCGTCCGCATCGAAGATATGGTGCTCGTCACAGCCGACGGCCACAAGAACTTCTGCCACTTGACCAAAGACCTTGTGGTACTGTAAAATAAATAATAATCTTGTTATCTAAACAGCATCTATTTGGAGGTTTACCACTATGATTTCTGCAGGTGATTTCAGAAACGGTGTCACTTTTGAAGAAGACGGCCAGGTCCTTCAGGTCGTCGAATTCCAGCACGTCAAACCCGGTAAAGGCGCGGCGTTCGTCCGTACCAAGACCAAGAACGTCATCACCGGTTCCATCACGGAAAAATCCTACAACCCCAGCGCAAAGTTCCCGACCGCTTTCATCGAGAGAAAGGACATGGATTACTCCTACTCCGACGGCGATCTTTACTACTTCATGGACCCCGACACGTTCGACATGGTCCCCATCAATGAGACCGACCTTCCGGACGCCTTCAAGTTCGTCAAGGAGAACATGACCTGCCAGGTCCTCTCCTACAAAGGCAAAGTCTTCGGTCTGAACTGCCCGAACTTCGTCGAACTGGAAGTCACCCACACGGAGCCCGGCCTGGCCGGCAACACCGCAACCAATACGCTGAAACCCGCTACCGTCGAAACCGGTGCTGAAGTCCGCGTCCCGCTGTTCATCAACGAGGGCGAAGTCATTCAGATCGACACCCGTACCGGCGAGTACATGGGCCGCGCATAAACGCACATTCCCTGCACACAAACAAAACGAACACATTTTGAGAAAGAGAGGACCCCAACATGAAACTGTCCGAAAAAGTAGCTTACCTGAAAGGCCTGGAAGAAGGGCTCAACCTGGACGCTGCAAACGCTGAGAACAAACTGCTCAAAGGCATCATCGAGGCCTTTGACGACATCGTTGCCGCTGTCGATCAGAACGCGAGCGACATCAAAGAAATGACCGACCGCGTCGACGAGATCGACATGGACCTTGGGGACCTCGAAGCCATCCTGTTCGAAGGCTTTGAAATCGAAGAGCTCACGGAAGAGGAGTTCGATGATCTGGCCGCCGGCGAAGACGAGGCGTTCGAAGTCGTCTACACGTCCGACGAAGCTCCGGAAGAAGAGGCAGAGGCAGCCGCTGACGAGCTGTTCGCCGACGCTCCGGCAGAAGACACGGTCGAAGAGACCGTCGAGGAAGACGTCGTCGAAGAGCCCGTTGTCGAGGAAGAAGCTCCTGTCGAAGAGATCGTCGAGGAAGCTCCCGTCGAAGAGGAAGCGCCTGTCGAGGAAGAAGAACTCGATGACGATGCCATTTTCGCCGCTGCGGACGAAGTCGTCGCCGAGGCCGAGGCCGCGGAAGCTGCCGCTGCCGAAGAAGCATCTGTCTTTGAAGAGGCCGCAGCCCCTGCCGCCGCTGCTGCTGCGGTCGCATGGCCGGAAGAAGAGCCCGTCGTCGACGAGCCCGTCGAAGAAGTCGTCGAGCGTGAAGCCGAGCCGGAAGAGGACACTTACGAAGTCGAGTGCCCGTCCTGCGGCCACGTCATGTTCATCGATGACAGCATCCTTGCTCAGGGCGGCATCGAATGCCCGAAGTGCCACGAGAAACTCGAGTTCGAAGTCGAGTACGAGGACTAAGGCATTACGCTCAAACCAAATACAAAGAGGGGTACCGGCTCGGTCGGTGCCCCTTTTTTCCAACGGAGTCGAAGTATGGAAACGAAAGAGAAAACCATTCGAAAAGTCTATGTGTTTCGCGGCCGCATCCTGACGGTCCGAAACGATGATGCCCTCATGCCGAACGGCGATGTACGGGGCCGTGAAGTCGTCGAGCACCCGGGCGGCGTATGTGTGCTGCCCGTTCAGTCGGACGGTACGGTCCTGCTCGTCGAGCAGTTCCGGTACCCCTACATGGAGGACGTCCTCGAGGCGCCCGCCGGGAAGCTCGAACCGGGGGAGGACCCCTTCGTGGCGGCGAAGCGCGAACTGCGGGAGGAGACCGGCATGGTCGCCACCGAATGGTTCGACCTCGGCTGGGACTACCCGAGCCCCGGCTACACGAACGAGATCATCCGTCTGTACGCCGCCCGGGGCCTGTCCGACGTCGGACAGGAGCTCGACGACGACGAGTTCCTGAACGTGAAGCGCGTCTCGTTCACGAGCGCCCTCGAGATGATCTACGACAACGAGATCCGCGACTCCAAGACCGCCATGGCGGTCCTCAAATACAAGGACCTCCTCAACCTTGGAAAACTCGACGAAAAGAAGATTTAGTTTTCGCGCTTCTACCCTGCTTGTCACGGGGAGGAGAAATGAGTGCCGCAGAGACGCTTGGGGGAAAGCCCAGAGCACCTGCGGGAGGGCGCGCGGTTCGGGATGGCAAGTGGCTCGGCGGCCTCTTTCGACGGAACCCATTGAAGCGCGAAAAAGGATGATAGCAATGAAATTGATTTTAGCCTCCGGTTCTCCGCGACGTCGGGAGATCCTCACCGATCTAGGCTATTCATTTGACGTCAAAACCGCCGACTTCGACGAGAGTCAGGTGTCGCTCGAGAAGCCCCCGGAGGGCGTTCAGGCACTGGCGCTCGGGAAGGCGACGGCCGCGGCGGAGGCGACCTCTGTCGGCGAGCCGACCGTGTTCCTCGGCTCCGATACGGTCGTGGCCCTGAACGACGTGGTGATGGGAAAACCGGCCGATGAAGAGGACGCGAAAGCGATGCTCCGCTCGCTGTCCGGAAAGACCCACGTCGTCTACACCGGCGTCGCGCTCGTCGAGAAAAACGAGCGGGACGAGATCGTCTCGCACGAGACGTTCGTCGAGGCGACGGAGGTCACGTTCTTCGACCTTTCCGACGAAGAGATCGACTGGTATGTCGGGACCGGCGAGCCGATGGACAAGGCCGGAGCCTACGGCATCCAGGGCCTCGGGCGCGTCCTCGTCGAGGGCATCCGGGGCGACTACGAGACCGTCGTCGGGCTGCCGGCGGCACGGGTGTACCGTGCGCTCCGGGAGCACGACGTTGTGCCGGGGTAAATCGCCCACCACAACATGTAGATACGCGAAAAATCGGCGGTCGCGGATTGTAGAAAAAGTGTTGAAAAAGTGCAGGAAAGCTTTAGCGTTTTTTACAATGGAATCCCGCTGACCTCTGTTATATAATACTTAAGGTATGGTGGAGCAGTCTCGGAACCCGTCCGAAACCGTGCTCCCGAACTCTTCAAGAACTCTCGAAAGGAGTCAACAGAAACATGTTATTCACTCAGGATATTGGTATCGACCTCGGTACTGCCAACACCCTCGTCTTCGTCAAGGGCAAGGGCATCGTCATCCGCGAGCCCTCCGTCGTTGCCGTCGACGTGCGCTCCACTCCGAACAAGGTCGTTGCCGTCGGCGCAGAAGCAAAAGAAATGATCGGCCGTACCCCCGGTTCCATCACCGCGGTCCGTCCCCTGAAGGACGGCGTCATTGCCGATTTCGATATCACCGCAGACATGCTGAAAGAATTCATCCGCAGAGCCATGCTGAACTCCAAGTTCAACAAGGCCCGCGTCATGATCTGCATCCCCTCGGGCGTCACCGAGGTCGAACGCCGCGCCGTCCATGACGCTGCCCGCAGCGCCGGCGCCCGCCAGGTCTCCCTCATCGAGGAGCCCATGGCTGCCGCCATCGGTGCCGGTCTCCCCGTCGCGGAAGCGGCCGGTTCCATGGTCGTCGACATCGGCGGCGGTACCGCGGAAGTCGCGGTCATCTCCCTCGGCGACATCGTCACCTCCTGCTCCGCGCGTGTCGCGGGCGACTCCCTCGACGATGCCATCATCGCCTACATCAAGAAGAAGTACAACCTGCTCATCGGTGAACGCACCGCTGAGGAGATCAAGATCAAGATCGGCTCCGCATTCCCCTACGAGGGCGAAGGCGCCATCGACGTCAAGGGCCGCAACCTCGTCGACGGTCTTCCGAAGAACATCGAAGTCACGTCCGAAGAGGTCCGCGAAGCGCTGGCCGACTCCGTCAACCAGATCCTCGACGCCATCCGCACCACCCTCGAGAAGACCCCGCCCGAACTGGCCGCTGACATCATCGATCAGGGCATCATGCTCACCGGCGGCGGCGCTCTGCTGAGAGGCCTCGACCGGCTCATCTCCGCCGAGACCAAAATGCCGGTCCACGTCGCAGAGAACCCCCTCGACTGCGTGGTCGACGGCACCGGTGTCTGCCTCGAGAACGACATGCTGAGCCTCACCAGCACCAAGAACTACGACGAGTAAATCGCCGAAACGAAACAGGAAACATGAAAAGGGACCTCCCCCGCGGAGTCCCTTTTTCCGACTATTTATGCACCGAAAGGTTGAATGCACGTGAAAGGGTTTGTCAAGACGCTGTGGTTCAAGATCCTCGCAGTCATTATGGGCATCCTCATCATTTTCCTCATCCTCGCCGCTGTGCTCGGCAGCAAGAGCTCCCCGCTCTCCGCGACCGCCGGCACGGTGACCCAGCCGCTGTCCCGGGTGACGTCTGTCCTCGGCAACGGCTTTTCGAACATCGGCCACTTCTTCACCCGGTCCTCGACCTATGAGAAGCGGATCGAGGACCTCGAAGGCAAGGTCATCAGCGCACAGAAACAGCTGGCGGACTACGAGGAGACCAAACAGAAACTCGAGAGCTACGAGAACTTCCTCGGCATCAAGGAGCAGCACCCCGACTACCAGGTCATCTCGGCCACGGTCATCGGCAAGGACTCTGCGAACAACTTCACGACCTTCGTGTTCAACAAGGGCGCCGTGTCCGGCGTCAAAGTGGACGACCCGGTCATCTACGGCGATGGACAGCTCGTCGGCGTCGTCACCAAAGTGGCTCCGACCTACTGCGTCGTCTCCACCATCCTCGACCCGAACATCTCCATCTCCGCCTACGAGGTCCGCACCCGCGAGAGCGGCTACATCACCAACGACGCGGACATCGTGAAGAAGGGCTTCTGCCGTCTCTCCGGCCTCGACCGGAAGACGAAAGTCTCGAAGGGCAGCGTCATCGCCACGGCAGGCGTCGGCGGCATCTACCCGAGAGACCTCATCATCGGCACGGTCCGTGAGATCCAGAACGACGAAAAAGACATCTCCGCTTACGCGGTCATCGAACCGAATATCGACGTCACGCAGATGACCGAAGCGCTCATCATGACCGGCTTCGAAGGCCAGGGCATCGCCGCCACCTATGATGACGGTGCCGAAGGCGCGGACGCCGACTCTCCCGAAGTCCAGTCCAACCCGAACCGCACCACGACCGATACCGCCGCCTCTGCCGAGTCCACCACGGCCGGTGAGGCGACGTCCTCCACCACCGCCCGCCGCACCACGACCACCCGTCCGGTGACCACCTTCCGCACCACCGGCGGACGCGCCACGACGGAGGCGAGCGAGTAATGAAGGAACGCATCACCTTTGACAGCCGCACCCGGCAGTCACAGACCGGCCCCGTCAAACGGCAGCGCCGGCCGCTCTCCAACGAGCAGAAGCACAAGCTCTGGACCAATGTGGTCTTTGTAGGACTCATCCTGTTCTGCCATCTGCTGCAGAACACGCCCCACATGTTCCCGACCATCATGGGTGCCCACTGTTTCCTGCTCCTGCCGCTGACCGTGTGCATCGCCATGTTCCTGCACAACCTGCCGGCCACCATGCTGTGCCTGTTTGCGGGAGTCCTCTGGGATGTCTCTGCCGCGCACCTCGACGGCTTCAACGCCATCTTCTTCCTGCTGAGTTCCACGGGCGTCGGGCTCCTCATGAACTACCTCATGCGGAACAACCTGTGGTCGGCCAACATCCTGAGCGCGCTGGTCATCCTCCTGTATGTCACCCTGCACTGGCTGTGCTTCGTCGTCCTCCGGGGCGTCGACCAGGGGGCCTTCACCTACATCAGCTACTACCTGCCGTCCGCGCTGTACAGCTTCGCCTTCACACCGGTCTTCTATGTGATCCTGCGGCGATTCATGAGATACATCCGCGAACGCTACCCGAAGAGTTCCATGGCGAGAGGTTTCGCGGAACTCCGATAACCAGTTTTTTCGGAAAGAGAGGGAAAACGATGGGCATTTCCAGGACCCGCAGTGCCATCTATAACGTCATCGTCGTGTTAGCGGCGCTGGCGCTCATCGGCGTGCTCATCTGGTCCACCCTCATCTCCGGCGCCAACGCCGGCACCCTCGGTGCCTACACCCGGACGATCGACGCCGCCCGCGGCGACCTCCTCGACCGGAACGGTTCGGTCCTGGTGTCGAGCCGCCTCGGCAACTCCATCAAATTCAACGCGACCGCGTTCCCGAAGGACCAGGAAAAGCGCAACGAGATCATCATTTCGCTCATCCAGCTGTGTGAGGCGAACGGCGTCGAATACATCGACAAGCTGCCCATCAAGGTCTCGAAGAAGACCGGGAACTATGTGTTCAAGAAGAAGGACGAAAACGCGGCCTACCTCAAATGGCTCAAGTCGAAAGACGTCCTGAACCTCAACGAGTATGCGACCGCAGAGAACTGCATGGACGCGCTCATCAAGCGGTACGGCCTCGAAGCCTACTCCAAGAAAGACGCCCGGAGCCTGGCCTCGGTCCAGATCGAGATGCTCCGCAACACCTTCAACACGTCCTATCCGTACACCTTCGCGGAAGACGTCCCGACCGACCTTGTCACCATCATCATGGAGAACAAGAACTTCTACAAGGGCGTCCAGAACGAGGGGGAGACCTATCGCGAATATGTGGACGGCACACTGGCGCCCCACATCCTCGGCCGCGTCTCCGGCATCACCGCCGAGAAGTATGACGAGAAGAAGAAAGAGCTCGAAGAGGCCCTCGACAACGCCTCCGGCAAACAGGAGATCGACGAGCTCACGCGCAACGCCTACACCATCTCGGACGTCTACGGAAGCTCCGGCCTGGAACTCGCTCTGGAGGACCAGCTGCGCGGCTCCCGCGGCACTGAGACCGTCACCATCGACGAAAACGGCAACACGGTCAACACTTACACGACCATGCCGGAACAGGGCAATGCCGTCATCCTGACCCTCGATAAAAACCTGCAGATGGTCGCGCAGGACGCGCTGAAAAAGCGTGTCGACTCTCTGAACATCTCCGCGGCACGGAAATGTGCGGCGGCGGTCGTCGTGGAAGATGTCCACACCGGAGAGATCCTCGCCTGTGCCACCTATCCCTCTTACGACAACAACGAGTGGAAAGAGAAGTACTCCGAATGGGCCGAAGACGAGACGGCGCCTCTCTGGAACCGTGCCGTCATGAGTACGTATGAGCCCGGTTCCACGTTCAAACCCTGTACCGCGATCGCGGCGCTGGAGGAAGGCATCATCGACGACCAGTTCAAATGGAACTGCAACGGCGCCTACACCTACTACTCCGACCACACGTTCTACTGCGCGCACCACACCGCCCACGGCACCAACAACGTCACGGACGCCATCAACGTCTCCTGCAACTGTTTCTTCTATGAGACCGGCCGGAGAATGGGCATCGAGCGCATCGACGAGTGGGCCACCAAGTTCGGCCTCGGTCAGAAGACCGGCGTCGAGATCCCCGAAGCCACCGGCCATGTGTCGAGCCCCGAAGAGCGAAAAGCGGCGGGCGGCACCTGGTACGCCGGTGACGTCATCACGACCGCCATCGGTGAGTCCGACAACCAGTTCACGCTGCTCCAGCTCGCGAACTACGTCTCGACCATCGCCAACGGCGGCACCCGCTATACACCTCACTTCGTCCGTTCCATCAAGACGGCCGACTTCAAGACGACGCTCCAGCAGACCCAGCCGGAGGTCGCCCAGACCCTCGACATCTCGAAGCATACGCTGCAGCTCGTCCGGGAAGGCATGCTGAAAGTCGGCACCATCGGCTTCTGCCGTTCCGCGTTCGCCGACCTGCCCGTGAAGGCCGCGGCCAAGACCGGTACGTCCGACGTCGTCAAGCTCATCGACGGCAAGAAAGTCGAAGGCAACAACGGTTTCCTGATCTCCTACGCCCCTTACGAGGACCCCGAGATCGCCGTCGCCGTCGTCGTCGAGACCGCCGACTCCGGTGCGCTGACCGCCGTCGTTGCCGCGGACATCTACGACTACTACTTCTCCCCGAAGGAGAATGTGGGAACGGTCCAGCCCTACGGCGAACTCCTGACCTGATCCCGCAGCGGAGGAAAAGAAGCCGTTCGGCAAAAACTATGGAAAACTGCAAATGAGAAGCGCCAAAAATGAGTCGTTTTTGGCGCTTTTTTACAATACATTATTGAGACAACCGGTGTTTTGTGTTAAAATAACTTCGATAATGTCCCAGGAAAGGAGCGTGCCGGATGAACATTGCAATCATTGCACACGACGTAAAAAAAGAACTCATGACCCAGTTTTGCATCGCTTATGCAGGCATCCTGAGCCAGCACAATCTGTGTGCAACCGGTACCACAGGGAAAGTCGTATCCGAGGCCACCGGCCTTAAGATCCAGAGTTTCCTGAGCGGAGACCAGGGCGGCGAACAGCAGATCGCGTCCCGTGTCGCCTGCAACGAGATCGACTTACTTCTCATGTTTGGCGATCCGCTGAACCCGAAACCCATGGAACCCATCGAAGCGGACCTGCTCCGTCTTTGCAACGTCCACAATGTCCCCGTGGCCACGAACATCGCCACGGCGGAAGCCCTCATCCACTCGCTCGCCAGAGGCGACCTCGACTGGAGAGATATCGTCAATCCGAAAAAGCAGGAGGCGGCGGACGCCGCCGAAGAGACGGCGGAAGAGTAAATCGGGACACTTTTTTGAACAATCCCGCCCTTTACATTTCGGCAAATGCGAGTATACTGGAGCCACCTTTTCTTGTAACTTGAAAAGGTGGCTTTTTTCAGAGGAGGAATCTCTATGCGAAAAACAAAGATCATCGGGACCGTCGGTCCCGCCTGCGATAACGACGACGTTCTCCGGCACCTGATCGCCGAGGGAATGGACGTCTGCCGTCTGAACTTCTCTCACGGCACCCATGAAGACCACGCGGAGCGCATCGCCCGCATCAAACGCGTCCGCGAAGAGCTGGACGCTCCCATCCCGATCATGCTCGACACCAAGGGCCCCGAATACCGCATCGGCGAGTTCGACGGCCGCCGGGTCACCCTCGTGGACGGCCAGAAATTCACGTTCTCGACCGACGACTTCCTCGGGGACAACACCCGGGTTTCGGTCAGCTATAAAAACCTCATCCGTGAACTGTCGGTGGGGGACACCATCCTCGTCAACAACGGTCTGGTCGTCTGCACCGTCGACGAACTGACCGACACGGAGGCCATCTGTACGGTCGTGTGCGGCGGCGTCCTGTCCAACAAGAAGTCGATGAATTTCCCGAACCACGTCATGCACGGCGAGTTCCTGTCGGACCACGATAAAGAGGACCTGCTCTTCGGTATCGAGCACGACGTGGACTTCATCGCCGCGTCCTTTGTTTCCACCAAAGACGACGTCCAGAAGATGAGGGCGTTCCTCGACCAGAACGGCGGCAGGGACATCGAGATCATCGCGAAGATCGAGAACCGCGCCGGTGTAGACAATATCGCAGCCATCTGCGATGTGGCGGACGGCATCATGGTCGCCCGCGGCGACCTCGGCGTCGAGATCCCCTTCGCGGAAGTCCCGGCCATCCAGAAGCTGCTCATGTCCAAGTGCCGCAAGCTCGGCAAACGGGTCATCGTGGCGACGGAGATGCTCGAAAGCATGATCCAGAACCCCCGACCCACCCGGGCGGAGATCTCCGACGTGGCGAACGCCGTCTACGACGGCGCCTCCGCGGTCATGCTCTCCGGCGAGACCGCCGCGGGCCAGCACCCGGTCGAGGCCGTCCGCGTCATGTCCGACGCCTGCAAGAACACGGAGGACCACATCGACTTCGAAATGACCTTCAACCGCACGGGCTTCAAGATCCGCGGCAACATGGACGCCTTGTCCCACGCCGCCTGCCAGATGGCTGTCGACGTCGACGCGAAGGCGCTGGTCGTCTCCTCCATCTCGGGTCAGACGGCCCGCATGGTCAGCCGGTTCCGCTGCCCCATCCCGATCGTCGGCCGCACCACGGACAGGAAGGTCTGGCGCAAGCTGAACCTCAGCTGGGGCGTCTTCCCGATGCTCTCGAAAAACTACGAGTCGGTCGAAGTCATGTTCTATGAGGCGATGGAACAGACCGTCATCGCGCTGGACCTGCAGGAGGGCGATACTGTCGTCCTGACCGGCGGCTCGGTCAACGGCCGCGCCGGCACCTCGAACACCATCAAAGTGCTCACGGTCCAGTAAATTCAAATGTTTGTGAAAGACCCATTGCAAAATGGGTCTTTCTTTTCTATAATACTAAGGTTACAAGACTCTTTATTATGAAAAAGAAGATTACTCTGATTTGGAGGAAGACCCATGGCGCTCATTACGAAAGCCATCAAAGGCACACAGGACACGCTCCCGATGGACAGCCACAAAGTCCGTTTTCTGGAAGCGACACTGGCCGATATCGCCGGGAACTACGGATTCCGTGAGATCCGCACTCCCGTCTTCGAACATACAGAACTGTTCAACCGGTCTGTGGGAGACACCACGGACGTCGTACAGAAGGAGATGTATACCTTCGACGACAAGGGCGGACGGTCCATCACCCTTCGTCCGGAGGGCACCGCCGGCGCGGTCCGCTCGTTCCTCGAGCACGGACTGTTCAACGAGCCGAGCCCGATGAAGGTCTACTACCTGACCTCCTGCTACCGGTACGAGAAACCCCAGGCAGGACGGCTCCGCGAGTTCCACCAGTTCGGTGTCGAGTGCTTCGGCACATCGAGCCCGGCACAGGACGCGGAAGTCATCGCCCTCGCAGACGAAGTCTTCGGGTTCCTCGGCGTCAAAGGCCTCGAGCTGCAGATCAACTCGATCGGCTGCCCGCACTGCCGTCCCATCTACCAGAAGGCGCTCAAAGATTACTTCACCGCGCACAAGGACGAACTCTGCGAGACCTGCACGGACCGCCTCGAGCGCAATCCGATGCGCATCATCGACTGCAAAGAGGAGTCCGACGAGCTGAAGGACAATGCTCCGGTCGTGCTCGACTACCTCTGTGAAGAGTGCAAGGACCACTTCGAGAAGGTCCAGAAATATCTGGAGGCGATGGACATCGCCTATACCATCAACCCGCGCATCGTCCGCGGCCTCGACTACTACACGAAGACCGTCTTCGAATTCGTGTCCCACGACATCGGGGCACAGGGCACGGTCTGCGGCGGCGGCCGGTACGACGGCCTCTGCGAGGAACTGGGCGGCAAGTCCATCCCGGCCCTCGGCTTCGGCATGGGCATCGAACGCCTGATGCTCCTCCTCGAGGCACAGGGCATCGAGCTTCCGAAGGAAGAGACCATGGCGCTGTACCTCGCCACGGCCGGCGACGCCGCGTCGTTCAAAGCGGCGCAGATCGTCCACGACCTGCGGGCCGAAGGCGTGCCCTGCGCGTTCGACACGGTCGGGCGTTCCATCAAGGCACAGATGAAATACGCGAACAAGACCGGCGCCGACTTCACCGCCGTCATCGGCGACAACGAGCTGGAGTCCGGCACCGTTCAACTCAAATACATGGAGACCGGCGAGACCACGGAAGTGAAACTCGACACCTTTGCCGAGGACTTCCAGCAGATCGCGATCAACGCCGCCATGTCCGCACTTTCGGCGGAATTCAACACCAGCGAGGGCGATCTTGCCAACGTCGACCTCAGCGCACTTTTGGGAGGAAACACCACATGGACAGAATGAACGGACTGAAACGCACGCATTACTGCAACGACGTGCGGGAAGACCTTATCGGACAGGAAGTCGTCGTCTGCGGCTGGGCGGCCAAGCGCCGCAACCTCGGACAGCTTGTCTTCATCGACCTCCGCGACCGGACGGGGATCGTCCAGCTCGCGTTCGGCGATGAGACCGCGAGAGACGTCTTCGAGAAAGCGGAGACCGTCCGCTCCGAGTTCGTCCTGATGGCGAAAGGCACGGTCAAGGAGAGAAGCTCCAAGAACCCGGACCTCCCCACCGGCAACGTCGAAGTCGCGGTCACCGACCTGCGCATCCTCGGCAAGTCCGAGACCCCGCCCTTCGAGATCGTCGACGACTGCAACACGTCCGAACTCACGAGACTCAAGTACCGGTACCTCGACCTCCGTCGTCCGGAACTGCAGAAGAATATCCTCCTTCGCCACAAGCTGGCGAAGGTCACGAGAGACTACTTCGACGAGAACGGGTTCATCGAGATCGAGACCCCGATGCTCATCAAGTCCACGCCGGAAGGCGCCCGGGACTTCCTCGTTCCGTCCCGTCTCCACAACGGCGAATTCTATGCGCTGCCCCAGAGCCCGCAGCTCTACAAGCAGCTCTCCATGGTCGCCGGTTTTGACCGCTACATGCAGATCGCCCGCTGCTTCCGCGACGAAGACCTTCGCGCGGACCGCCAGCCGGAATTCTCGCAGATCGACCTCGAGATGTCCTTCGTCGAGATGGAGGACGTCCTCGGCCTGGTCGAAGGTTACATCCGGCGCGCGTTCAAGGACGTCCTGGATGTCGACATCCCGCTGCCTCTGCCGCGCCTGACCTATCAGGACGCCATGGAGCGCTACGGCTCCGACAAGCCCGACACCCGTTACGGCATGGAGATCTACGACATCTCCGACCTCGTCAAAGACTCCGGCTTCGGTGTCTTCGAGGGCCCGGTCCAGGGCGGCGGTTCGGTCCGCGCCATCACGGCGAAGGGCGGCTCCGCGGCGGTGTCCAAGAAAGGCATCAAGAAGCTGACCGAAGAGGCCAAGGGCATCGGCGCGAAAGGCCTTGCCTGGGTCCGCGTCGACGAGGAAGTCTCCGCTTCCTTCGATAAATTTGTCACAGAAGAGCTCATAAAGAGCGTCATAGAAAGAGGCGGCGCCGAACAGGGCGACCTCATCCTCATCATCGGCGACACCAACAACAAGCACGTGCTCTCCATCCTCGGCGCACTGCGCCAGACCATGGCGAAGAAGCTCGACCTCATTCCGGAAGGCCTCTTCAACCTGCTCTGGATCGTCGAGATGCCCTTCTTCGAGTTCGATGAAGAACTCGGCGAGTGGGTGGCGATGCACCATCCCTTCACCGCACCGATGGACGAGTGCCTCGAGTACCTCGAGACCGACAAAGCCAGCGTCCGGGCACAGTCCTACGACCTGGTCCTGAACGGCATCGAACTGTCCTCCGGTTCCATCCGGATCACCGACCCGGTCCTGCAGGCCCGCATCTTCGACCTCCTCGGCATGACGACCGAAGAGGCTCATGAGAAATTCGGCTTCCTGCTCGACGCCTTCAAGTTCGGTCCGCCGCCCCACGGCGGAATGGCGCTCGGCCTCGACCGCCTCTGCATGCAGATGATCGGTGCCGAGACGCTGAGAGACGTCGTCGCCTTCCCGAAGACGAAAGACGCGTCCGAACCCATGACTTCCTGTCCGTCTCCCGCGGACGCGGAGCAGCTCGAAGTCCTCGGTCTTCAGCTCATGGAGAAAGCGGACGAGTAAATCGCCAAAAAAAGCAAATACCCGTCAGAAAAAGAGAATGTTATGGAACAAAAGAAATACGAACTGACGACCCGCGGGAAATACGCGGTCGGCATCGGCGCCCTCCTTCTGGTGCTGATCCTCTGCTTCGGGTTCCTCGCCTTCGGCGGCAGCAAGCCGCCGGCCGATTACACCGGCATCTGGGAGACCCACGACAAGCACTGGGTCTACTATGAGAAGGGCGAGATCGACGCCGACTACACCGGCGCCGCAGAAGGGGTCGTCAATAAACAGCAGGGGACCTACTACGTCAACAACGGCGAGGTGGACCTCACCTATACCGGCCTCGGCGCGAGCGAAGCAGGCTGGGTCTACTTCGACAAAGGTGTCTTTGACGGCACCTTCACCGGCTTTGCCCGGACCGGCAACGACTGGTACTGGACCAAAGACGGCGTCGTCGACCGCACCTTCACCGGCACGAAGTCCGGCACCATCGAAGGGGAGACGACCTGGTGGTACGTCGAAGACGGCCAGGCCGTGCGGGATTTCGAAGGCCCCGCCAAAACGAAGTCCGGCATCTGCTACTTCAAACACGGCAAACTCGACCAGAACTACAGCGGCATCAAGCTGCTGGACGACACCTGGTACTACTTCTCCAAAGGAAAACAGGACAAGAAGTACCAGGGCATCTCCACGAACGACAAAGGTGTCTGGTTCGTCCGGAACGGCAAGGTCGATTTCAGCTACACCGGCAAGGTCACGCACCTCGGCCGGACCTACAAGGTCAAAGACGGCGTCGTCGGCAACGGCAAAGCGGTCTACCTGACCTTCGACGACGGCCCCGGCCAGTACACCGGTCAGCTGCTCGGTATCCTCGACCACCACAAGGTCAAGGCCACCTTCTTCGTCACCGGCTTTTTCAAGAGTTATCTTGACTGTCTCGAGCGGGAGGCGAGAGCCGGTCACACGATCGGTGTCCACACCTACACGCACGACTACGGGAAGATCTACAAGAGCGCCAAAGACTACTGGCAGGACTTCGAACAGATGGAGAACCTCATCCAGCAGCACACCGGCAAACGGACCCCCTATTTCCGGTTCCCCGGCGGCAGCTCGAACGTCATCTCGAAGAAGTACAAGGAAGGCATCATGACGGAACTCGTCAAAGAAGCCGATGAAAAGGGGTACATCTACTACGACTGGAACGTCCTGTCCGGCGACTCCGGCGACACGAAGGACCCCGACAAGATCTACAAGAACATCGTGAAAGGCTGTGCCAGACACACCCACTCCGTGGTCCTCTGCCACGACATCCACGAATTCACGATCGACGCGATGGACAAGACCATCGCCAAACTGCTGAAGCAGGGCTACGTGCTCCTGCCGCTCGATGAGAGCACCCCGACCGTTCACCAGCACGTGAACAACTGACGTATATCGCCACAGAATGGCGGAAAGGAGGGAACTCCGTCATGTGGGAGACCATTTGGGACATCCTGCTGGACACGTTGAAAGACACCGCAGAGATCATCCCCATCCTGTTCCTGGCCTATCTGCTCATGGAGTTCCTCGAACGGCACATGAGCGAACGGACGACGGAACTCGTCCGGAAGTCCGGCCGGTTCGGCCCCGTCATCGGGTCCGTCGTCGGCGCATTCCCCCAGTGCGGCTTCTCGGCCGCGGCCTCGTCTCTGTACGCGGGGCGGGTCATCACGGTGGGGACGCTGATCGCCGTCTACCTGTCCACGTCCGATGAGATGCTGCCCATCCTCCTCTCGGAGCATGTGCCGGCAGCCACCATCCTCCGCATCCTCGGCCTCAAAGTCCTGGTCGGCCTCCTCGCGGGCCTCGCCGTGGACTTCGGCGCCCGGCTCACCCGGAAGCGCCGCAACCAGAAGCTGCAGGACGACATGGACATCCACCACTTCTGCGAACACGAACATGCGCACGAAGAAGAGGACGGCATCCTGGTGTCCGCGTTGAAACACTCCCTTGTCATCCTCGCGTGGATCTTCGGCATCAGCCTCGTGCTGAACGGGCTCATCGCCCTCGTCGGAGAGGAGAACCTCGGCGGGTTCGTCGTGAACATGCCGGTCGTCGGCGAACTGCTGGCGGGCCTCATCGGGCTCATCCCGAACTGCGCCGCCTCGGTCGTCATCACGCAGCTGTACCTCGAAGGCGTCATCGGCGTCGGCCCCATGATGTCCGGGCTCCTTGTCGGAGCGGGCATCGGCCTCGTGGTCCTCTTCAAGTCGAACGAAGGCGTGAAGCGGAACATCTCGATCGTCGCCATCCTCTACGGCATCGGCGTCGTCGCGGGCATCCTGATCGACCTCCTCCACGTCACGGTGTGAGGCCGGGCGATTTACTTGTGATTTTCAAAAAACGGACTACGGAACGTTGCTTTGGCGGTTCGTAGTCTTTGTTTTTGCGTGAATTGCCTTGTCTGTGCCGAAAAAGACGGTATAAAAGACTACAGAACGCGTTTTTCGGGGTTCGTAGTCTCTTTTTTTGCAGAGAACCCCCGGAAAAATGAAAAAAGCAGAAAAAAACAGACTACAGGAGCGGGACGATGCTCTGTGTAGTCTGTTTTTTATGATCAATGAGTTTTTGGGGTTTTCTCAGCCTTTGAGTGCCTGCTCGAGGTCCTCGATGATGTCATCGACGTTCTCGATGCCGACGGACAGGCGGATGAGGTCCGGTCCGACGCCGGCCGCGATGAGCTCCTCATCGGTCAGCTGACGGTGGGTGGAGGACGCCGGGTGCAGGACGCAGGTGTGCGCGTCTGCCACATGGGTGGCGATCATGCCGATCTTCAGCTTCTTCATGAAGTCTTCCGCCGCTTTGCGGCCACCCTTGACGCCGAAGGAGATGACGCCGCAGGTGCCGTTCGGCATGTACTTCTGCGCGAGGTCATAGTACTTGTCGCCGGGCAGGCCGGGATAGGTGACCCAGGCCACGTTCTCGTGCTGCTGCAGGAACTCGGCGACCTTCTGGGCATTCGCGCAGTGGCGTTCCATGCGGACCGCCAGAGATTCGATGCCGAGGTTCAGGTAGAACGCGTTCTGCGGCGACTGGATGGAACCGAAGTCTCTCATGAGCTGCGCGGTGCACTTCGTGATGAACGCGCCGCCCTGGCCGAACTTCTCGGCATAGGTGATGCCGTGGTAGGACTCGTCCGGCGTGCACAGCCCCGGGAACTTGTCCGCGTGGGCCATCCAGTCGAAGTTGCCGGAGTCGATGATGGCGCCGCCGACCCCGACGTCATGGCCATCCAGATACTTGGTGGTCGAATGGGTGACGATGTCGACACCGAACTCGATGGGACGGCAGTTGATCGGTGTCGGGAACGTGTTGTCGACGATCAGCGGGACGCCGTGGGCGTGGGCCGCCGTCGCGAATTTTTCAAAGTCGAGGACCGTGAGGGCAGGGTTGGCGATGGACTCGCCGAAAACGCACTTCGTATTCGGCCGGAACGCCGCTTCGAGTTCCTCTTCCGTACAGTCGGGAGAGACGAACGTGAACTCGATGCCCATCTTCCGCATGGTCACGTTGAACAGGTTGAAGGTGCCGCCGTAGATCGCCGAAGAGGCCACGACGTGGTCGCCGTTCTGCGCGATGTTGAAGACCGCGAAGAAGTTTGCCGCCTGACCGGAAGAGGTCAGCATGGCCGCGGTGCCGCCTTCGAGGGCGCAGAGCTTCGCCGCCACGAGGTCGTTCGTGGGGTTCTGCAGACGGGTGTAGAAATAACCGGACGCTTCGAGGTCGAAGAGCTTGCCCATGTCTTCGGACGTGTCGTACTTGAACGTCGTGGACTGGATGATCGGGATCATCCGGGACTCGCCGTTCTTCGGTTCATAACCGGCCTGGATGCATTTGGTTTCCAATTTCATGTTGGTCAACTCCTATGTGTGCGGGCGGTGCATCGCCCTTCAGATTACCTCTCCTATTATACAGACTCGAGCGCCCCCGGGAAAGAGTTTTTTATTTTTAACTCTTTTTAAGGTCACAAACTATAGTATAATAAATGCAAAGGGGCACCGCGACGTCCATCGCCCCGAACACTACCGTAAGGGAGATATGTTTATGGATACTCTTCGCGCACTCGAACTCAGACACTCGGTCCGTTCTTATACCGACCAGCCTCTCTCGGGCGATGTACTGACCGCTCTTCAGAAGCTCGTCGCGAAAGCCAATCAGGACGGCGGGCTCCACATCCAGCTGGTCCTTGACCGGCCGAAAGCGTTCCGCTCGCTGCTCGCGCGCATCGGCGGCTTCAAAAACACGAAAAACTACTTCGCGCTGATCGCGAAAAAGAACAAGGGCGAGGAGCTCGGCTACTATGGACAGAAGATCGTCCTGGAAGCGCAGAAACTCGGCCTCAATACCTGCTGGGTCGGCGGCACCGTCGGGAAAGACCCCGACGCCTATGACGTCGACCGCGGCGAGAAGCTCTTCGGTGTCATCGCGGTCGGCTACGGCACCACGCAGGGCCACCCCCATGAGTCGAAGAAACTTGACGACGTTGTCAAAGGCAAGGACCTGCCCGACTGGTTCGTGTCCGGCGCGGAAGCGGCGCTGCTCGCTCCGACGGCGATGAACCGCCAGCCGTTCACGCTGTCCCTCGAAAAGAAGGACAAGGTCGCCCTCGGCAAGGCCTCCGGCCTCGACAAGGGCATCGTCAAGTACAATTTCGAAGTCGGCGCCGCTTCGAAGGGCTGTAAAAACGTCAAGTGGAAATAAGGCGATATTCAAGAAAGACCTCTGCGTTTCGCAGAGGTCTTTTTATGTTCTCCAGCGGCGGCGGTGGGTCGGGGAGTGCCCGGCTTCGCGGTCGTCTTTCGCTTCCCAGTCCGTGCCGCCGCCTGCGGTGGCGTTGTAGGACCCGGTCGCGTCGTATTCTTCGATGAGGGCTTTTTCGAGGTCGTTGAGCGCTTCCCGTTCACAGGGGATGAGCTTGACGTAGACGAAGCGGCCCGCTTTGAGGTCGGCGTATACATCGCCCCGGCCATAGCCGGTGAAATGGTGGTGGACCCGCTCGGTGACGTTCAGGGACTGCCCCACGTAGACGTCGTGGTAGCGGTCGAAGTCGTCTTCCACTTCGGGCTTCACGTCGTAGAAGAGGATGACATAGCAGCCGGGGAAGACGTGGTACTTGTACCCTTCGCCGGCTTCCCGGCCGGTGCGGATCATCCAGTTTTCTTCGAACTCTTCCGCCGACAGGGGCGTCTCGTCCTGGAGGATCTTCCGGATGCGGCGTTTCCGGCGGCCGGACAGGTACCAGACGAGGAGCGCGAACCCGAGGACCAGCAGGAGGTAGAGCAGCGCGTAGAACGCGCCGCCGCCCGGGGTGAAGTTCAGATGGATGGTAAGGCTCATGTCAGACCAGTTCTTCCAGTTCGATCATGAACAGTTCGTAGGTGTCTTCCGAACCGTCGAGGGACGGGTGGTTCTCCCCGCCGCCGTTGATGGAACGGGCCATGGCTGCCACTTCCTGCTCACCGTAGTCGATGACGTCCATCGGGGACAGCGGGAAGCCTTTCTCCGTGGCGATCCTGCAGAAGGTGGTGAGGGGGTATTTCGCGTCTTTCGTCGCGAGGAGCTGCGCCTTGAGTTCGGGGTCGTTCTTCGCGGCCGCCTTCAGGCCGTCGAGGGCCTCGGGGACGGGCATGGTGGGGATATACATGGGAACACTTCCTTTGAAAAAAGACACTGAGGACCGGAGTCCTCAGTGCCTCATTGCACTTTCTAAGAGTTTACACTTCTTTGAGCGCTTTTGCAAGTGGCTTACAGGCTGTCGGGTTCGTCGCCTTCCTCGCCTTTCATGCCGAGGAGCTTCTTGCCTTCGAGAACGACTTCGCAGGAGACCTTGATGGAGTCGAAGATGGCCGCTTCGATGTCGTCGGGAGTGACGCCGAGGTCATGATACATAAGGTCGGTGTCGAAGAACAGCGGAATGTCCATGATGTAGGGCAGCTGCATGGGATCCATACCGGACTCGATGCCTCTCTTCTTGTAGTCGAGAAGGAACTTCGGCATGTACATCGCCATCATCCAGGGCGGGATGGAGATGACCTTGCGGTTTGCGCCCATGCCGCGGGCATTGTAGACGATCTTCAGGAACTCTTTCCACCGCATGTTGTAGCAGGAGACGGGGTAGGCACGGCCGCCCTTGGTGCGGGTGGCGGCGCCGTAGCAGGCCTCGCCGACCTGACGGATGGTGAGCATGGCGGTACCGCCTGCCGGGTAGAAGGTGGCAGGGAGTTTATCCATAGCTTTGATCTGGTTGATGAGGACGGTCCAGACCGGACGACGGCCGGGCTGAGTGCCGAAGATGTAGGGCAGCTCCAGGACGGCAACGGCGAAGTTGTCGTCAGCCAGGGACAGCGCGTACTCTTCCTGATCGAGACGGGAACGCATGTAGGGGTTTCTCTCGGCCATCTTCATGTCCGGGCGCTCTTTGGTGAGCCAGGTGAAGTAAGAACCGAAAACGACACAGCTCTCATAGCCGAGCTCTTTTGCCATGGGCATGAGCTTCTTCAGAGGAGCGATGTTGAACTTGTAGTAAGCGTCATAAACGGGAGCCGGGAACTCGGCACGCTCGTCGACGCCGGCAGCGTAGACAAGGCAGTCACAGTCAGACATGAGTTCTCTGAGCTCTTCGTCGGTGCACTTGTTGACATCCTGGAAAATGATTTCCATGCCTTCCGGCATCGGAGCACCTTCCGGGAGGGGCGGGAGGGCGAGGGTCTTGACCGCTACGCCGTGAGCCAGGAACTGCTCAGCAGACTTGGAACCGAGCAGGCCGGTACCGCCGATCATAAATACTTTTTTCATGGGCGATGCATCTCCTTTTGTTTTCATTTCATCCGGTCGCGATGAGTCGCGACTCATTCGTGCAACATTTATTCTATTATACGGGTACAATAAAGTCAATCGGCGCTGTCGTACATCATTTTGAGGGAATGTATAGTTTTGAAAAAAGATGTTTACTATGCATCGAAGGCTCTTCCGCCGGTGGTCCGGACCTTCCGGAAGCCCGCCGGACGGGTGCCTCGGAAGGTCCCATTCTTTATTGAAATAAAGTATTGATTATGGTAAAATCGACATAAGCGTTTGCGAAAAACGGGGCATTTTTGTGGATTTTATCCATCGCCCCACAATATCTTGTATTACAGACCGAGGAGGAATCCAATATGAAAACCTATAACTCAAACAACATACGCAACATTGCGGTTGCGGGTCATGCCGGACGGGGCAAAACCACCCTGTGCGAAGCCATGCTGTACACGGCGGGCGCCACCAAGCGTCTCGGCAAAGTGGCAGACGGCTCTACCGTCATGGACTATGACCCGGAGGAGAAGAAACGTCAGGCGTCCCTGCAGAGCGCCGTTGCATGCCTTGAGTGGAATGACGTCAAAATCAATCTGATAGATACTCCCGGTCTTTTCGATTTCGCCGGCGGACTTTCCGAAGCGGCCCGTGCCGCAGGCTGCATGCTCATCGTGATGGACGCAGAGCGCAACTCCTATGACGTCGGTGCCGAAAAGGCATTCAACGCCGCGGAGACCCGCAATCTTTCCAAGATCTTCGTCATCAACAAGACCGACGCCGAGAACGCGAACTTCGGCAACGTCTTCGAGCTCATGCAGGAAGTCCACGGCAACAAACTGTGCCCCGTCGTCATCCCGCTGATCGAAGAGGGCGCGGTCCGTTACCTTGTCAACCTGTCCCAGAACAAGTGCTACGAGTACAAGGACGGCAAGTCGGTCGAAGTCGACATGCCCGAGTCCGACAAGCTCGACACCTACAGAGACATGTTCAATGAAGCCGTTGCCACCACCAGCGACGAGCTCATGGAGAAATACTTCGAAGGCGAGCCCTTCACCGAAGTCGAAGCGCTGACCGGCCTTCTCGAAGGCGTCACCAACGGCGAGATCTATCCGGTCTATGCCTGTGCTGCCGACAAGCTCGAAGGCATCGACCAGCTGCTGAACGGCATTGCGAACCTCGGCCCGAGCGCCACTTCCAAGACCGGCGAGACCGCCGTCGACAAGAACGGCAACGAAGTCGAACTGCCCTGCGACCCGAACGGCCCGCTTGCAGCCATCTGCTTCAAGACCATCGCTGACCCGTTCGTCGGTAAGATGTCCTTCATCAAAGTCGTCTCCGGCACCATCACTGCCGATACCCCCTGCTACTGCGCACGGACCGGCGAGTCCGAGCGTATGGGCAAGATCTCCATTCCTCACGGCGGCACGCTGGAGGAGAGCAAAGAGATCACCGCGGGCGACATCGCTGTCGTCACGAAGCTCACCGGCATCAAGACCGGCGACACCATCACTGCAGCGTCCAACCCGCTGACCCTGAAGGGCCTCACCGTCCCGACTCCCTGCTACTCCCTCGCTGTTTCCGCGAAGAAGAAGGGTGAAGAGGACAAGATCGCGTCCGGCCTTGCCCGTCTCATGGAAGAAGACCCGACCATCTCCTTCGGCACCAACAAGGAGACCAAGGAGCAGGTCCTCTCCGGCCAGGGCGAACAGCACATCGACTTCATCGTCGGCAAACTGAAGAGCAAATTCGGCGTCGACGTCGAACTCAGCGCTCCGAAAGTCGCCTATCGCGAAGCCATCCGCAAAACCGTCCAGGTCCAGGGCAAACATAAGAAACAGTCCGGCGGCCACGGCCAGTACGGTGACGTCTGGATCCGGTTCGAGCCCACCACCGAGCCCGGCCTCCAGTTCTCCGAGGAAGTCTTCGGCGGCTCTGTCCCGAAGAACTACTTCCCGGCCGTCGAAAAAGGCCTTCAGGACTCCATCGAGAAGGGCGTTCTCGCCGGTTACCCGATGGTCGGTCTGAAAGCCGTCCTGTACGATGGTTCCTACCATCCGGTCGACTCCTCCGAAATGGCCTTCAAGACCGCCGCGTCCCTGGCCTACAAGAAGGGTGTCGCCGAAGCCGACCCGGTCCTCCTTGAGCCGATCCTCAACGTGGACATCACCGTCCCCGACGAAAACATGGGCGACATCATGGGCGATGTCACCAAGCGTCGCGGCCGTGTCCTCGGCATGGAACCCGTCGAAGGCTCCAGAGGCCTCCAGAAGCTGACCGCTGAAGTCCCGGAAGCAGAGCTCTCCGACTTCCCGACCATGCTTCGTTCCACCACGAAGGGCCGCGGTTCCTTCCTGACCTCCTTCGCGCGTTACGAGGAAGTCCCCGCGAACGTCGCTCAGAAGATCATCGAAGAGGCCAACGCCGAATAAGCTGACCAATGACAGGAGCTCCGTCTTTTCGACGGAGCTCTTTTGTGTTACAATGTGCGTTGGAATTGTGATTACAGGAGGAACGGCAATGCTGACAGCAGTCGTTTATACCGGAAACACCGGTTTTACGGAGAAATACGCGAACTGGGTGGCGAACCAGTTGAAGTGCGACCTCTTCCGGCTGGAAGACGTCTCCATCGATGACCTCAAACAGTACCCGCTCGTCGTCTACGGCGGCTGGGTCAAGGGCGGCATCATCCAGGGCCTCGATGAACTGCGGGGCAAGGTCCGCGGCAAGTACATCGTCTTTGCGGTGGGCGCGCTCCCGAAGCGGGGCGGCGACGCGGTCGGGTTCCGGAAGAAGAACGGGCTCGAAGATGTCCCGACCTTTTATTTTGAAGGCGGCCTTCGCTGGTACCGTCTGACAGAGGGTCAGAAGGCGGCGCTCCTCATGTACCGGGAGACCCTTCAGATGTTCGACTACTACAAGCTGTCTTCCAACGAGAAGTTCTTCCTCAACAACATCGGCCGGACCTTCGACCACTCGAGCCTTGACGGCGTCAAGGAGCTGACGGACTTCCTCGAGTCCGAACGGGGCCAGAAGCTGACCGCGGACTGAGACGGCATAACGTCATGAACACAAGAGGCACATCGCGAACACGGTGTGCCTCTTTTTGTCTGATCAGTAGTTCTCGATGGGACGGGTGGGCTGCAGGATGGTGCAGAGCAGGTCGAAACTCTCTTTTTTGAAGTCGAACCCGCCGTCCAGCTGGGTCCACCGGATGTCGACGCCGATCGCGCTGTTATAGACCGCTTTGACGATGTTGAACGGCTCTGCCATGTTTTTGATCTCGCCCATGCGCTGCATTTTCCCGACGAGGGAAGTGAAGACCTTGACGGTCTCCGGCTGCTCGCTCGGGTCGTCCGAGAAGAAATTGATCTGCTGGACGTTTTGCATGGAGATGGTGGCGAGGAGCTTCGGTCCGAAGGAGATGTGCCGCTCGATATCGATCTTCAAAAGCTCCCAGAACTGTTCGAGCGGGGAGTCGTACTCCAGCATGATCTCCGGGAATCGGCGCTGCTTTTCGTCGTCGTCGGTAAAGTAGGTCTCGCCGAACACTTCGTCGCGATTGTGGAAATAGAGATAGAATGTGTTTTTTGAGATGCCGGCTTCTTCACAGATCTCCCGAACCGTCACGTTCGAGGGCCCGTTTTCCTTCGCCAGTTTGATGGATGCCAGGATGATGTTTTTGCGGGTGATCTCGGGTTTTCCCATATCTGTAAACCTCCTTTGGTCGAATCTGTACATTATACAATTATTGTACATGAAAAAATGGGCAAAAGCAAGAAAACGCCCATTTTTGTTGACACAAAAAGAAACTCCCGACCATTGTCGGGAGTTGTAATTGGGCAATTTATCCTTTCGCCTTTGATTCTTCGATGTACTGCTGCGCAAACATGGAGGAGACGGCGCCGTCTGCGGCGGCCGTGACGACCTGGCGCATGGGTTTCGTACGGATATCGCCGACGGCAAAGACGCCGGGGACCGAGGTCCGGGTGGTCTCATCGGCTTCGATGTAACCGGAACCGTCCACGGAGACCGCTCCGTTCAGGAATCCGGTGTTCGGGACGCGTCCGACCGAGACGAAGAGGGCTTCCGATTCGAGGAAGCGGGTCTCATCGGTTTTCACGTTTTTGACGGTGACCCCTTTGAACCCGCCTTCGACATCGACGCTCTCGACGACGCTGTTCAGGACAGGTTCGATGTTCTCCGCCTCTGCCACGGCGTCGGCGTAGAACTTCTCGGCGCGGTACTGGTCTCTGCGGTGGATGAGATAGACCTTCTCACAGAGGCGGGAGAGCAGCAGCGCGTCTTCGAGCGCGGTGTTGCCGCCGCCGACGAGAGCGACGGTCTTGCCCTTGAACCGCATGCCGTCACAGGCGGCGCAGTAGTGGATGCCTTTGTCGGCGAGCGCGGCCTCGTTCGGGAGGCCGAGAGGTCTTGCGTTGGCGCCGGTGGCAATGACCACACAGCGGGTCCGGTAATCGCCGGCGTCGGAGGTGTGGACGACTTTGATGTCGCCGGTCAGTTCGACGGAGGTGACCGAGGTCAGCTCGGATTCGGCGCCGAACTTCTCGGCCTGCTGCTGCATCTGGTCGCCCAGCGTGAAGCCGTCGATGCCCTCGTCGAAGCCGGGGTAGTTTTCAATGATCTCCGTCAGGGTCATCTGACCGCCGGCGGACAGGTGTTCGAGCACGATGGTCCTGAGGCCGGCGCGCGCACAGTAGAGTGCGGAGGAGTAACCGGCGGGGCCGCCGCCGATGATGACGACGTCGTAGATCTGTTCACTCATGAGAGCACCCCGGATCAAAGGCCGAGACCGTTGTGGATGAATTCGTCGATCGCCGCTTTGTTGGCGGGAGCCACGACTTTGTCCACGACGTTGCCTTCTCCGTCGATCAGGACGAAGGTGGGCAGGTATTCGATGTCATATTTCTGCGCGATGGCCGGGTCCTCATCGGTGTCGACCTTGCCGACGATGAGTTTGCCTTCATAGTCCGCCGCGACTTTGTCATAGGACGGGGCGATGCGCTTGCAGTGCGGGCACCAGGTGGCCCAGAAATCGAGGATGGCAGGGGTGCCGTTCCCGATGAGTTCCTGATAGTTGTCGACGTTGATGACAGTTGCTTTCGTTGCCATAGTATATGCTCCTTTCAAAAGGAAGAGTGGTTTTTGTTTGACACCTTCATTATACCGTTGGAAAACGCGAAGTCAATAGGTTGAGCAAAAATAAATTGAACAAAATTTAATTGGGGCCATTTGCGTTTGGGCTTTTGGGCAGATGTACAATTTTTGTATAGATTTTAAAAATATAGTATATAAAATAAAGGGTATTTTAAGAGCGACCCTGTAGAATCTTAAACAAATCTGAAAAGAGACCGCCCGTATAAGAAACAATGAACAAGGAGAGTCATCTATGGAACAGAAACCAAACCTCCACGACGAGATCCAGGAGAGCCCGATGCGAACGACGTCGTTTTTCAACAGCATCCAGTACGCGTTCAAAGGGATCGGCTACGCGTTGAAGACCGAGCGCAACTGTAAATTGTACCTCGTCTTTCTCGTCTTCTTTTTCGTGGTCAATCTCATTGTCGGTGTCAGCCTTCCGGGGCACATCGCCTATTTTATCTGCGCGTTCGGGGCGATCGCCGCAGAAATGATCAACACGGCGATCGAGCACATCTGCAACTATCTGACGAAAGACCTCGATGAAACCATCCGCCGGGCCAAAGATCTCGGTGCTGCCGCAGTCCTCATGTGGGGCTTCGCATATTTCCCGCTGGAAGGGGTACTGATATGGCTCGCATTATCAAACTGATGGGAAAAATGATCCTCAGCATGTGCTCCGTCGTCTTCGGCGGTGTCCTCAACATGCTGTTCGTGAAGACCCCGGTCTATGGGAAACTCAAACGGCCAATCGACGGCGGCCGCAACTGGTCAGACGGCCGGCGCATCTTTGGAGACAACAAGACCTTTGCGGGTCTGGCCGGCATGACCCTTGGCACCATGGCGGCGCAGGTCGGGATGGGCCTTCTCCTGAAGGTGCTGGGCAAGTCCCACCTGTCCGAGGTTTACCGGCGGCATGAGAACACCGTACGCTACAATGCGTTTGCCGGCGGTCTCTTCGGGCTGGCCTACGCCCTCTTTGAACTGCCGAACAGTTTTGCCAAGCGGCGGTTCGACATCCGCCCCGGCCACACGACAAAGACGAAGGGCTTCCTCGGGAAGGTCTTCTTCGTCGTCGACCAGGTCGACTCCCTGTTCGGTGTCATGGCAGTCCTCGCGCTCCTGACGCCGATGAGCATCCTCAAATACTTCGGGTATATCGCCCTCGGCGGCTTCATCCATATCCTCACGAATCTCGGCATGATCAAGACCGGCATTCGGAAAAACCTGTAACAAAGGAGAAGTGTTATGAACGAAAAGAAATCCCTGTTCATCGGCGTATGGAACCTCGCCAACTTTGTGACGTGGCTCGGCATTGCGGCAGCGGTCGTGGCGATGTACTTCGCCCTCACCGGAAACCCCCGTATCGCCATGCTGGTGTTCATCGCCTCCGGCCTCTGCGACCTCTTTGACGGCCGTGTGGCCCGCATGTTCGACCGCACCGACGTGGAGAAAGCCTTCGGCATCCAGCTCGACTCCTTCGCGGACACCGTCTCCTTCGTCGTGTTCCCGGCGGTCTTCCTGCTGACCCTGACGACGGCTCCCTGGGCGGTGGTCCTTTCGATCCTCTACATCCTCGCCGGCATCACCCGGCTCTGCTGGTTCGACATCACGACCGACGGCGATACGAAATACTTCGCCGGTGTCCCGGTCACCTATATGGCCCTGGTCCTGCCGCTCGCATGGATCATCATCCAGAGCATCGCGCTGTCGATCGCCCCGGTGGTCACGGCCGCCGTGCTCGGCGTCATGGGCATCCTGTTCATCGTGAACATCAAAGTCAGGAAGCCGGGCGGCATCTGGTATGCCATCTTCGGCGCCCTCGCCGTCGTCTTCGCAGTCCTGCTCCTGGTACTGTAATCATGGCTGTCATCGACCGCAGGACCGGTCTGGAGATTCCGGAGAGCGGGTTCGGGGGCGGTGCCCTCGACTTTCTCTACGGGAACGTCTTCGGGCGGATCCTGCTCAAATATGTGGCGGCGGCCCCCTGGTTTTCGAGATGGCGGGGCGGACGGCGTGACCGTCCGGAGTCGAAAGACGACATCCTGCCGTTTCTCGAAGAAAACCGCATCGACCTCTCGGACGGCGGCTTCGGCCCCGGCTGGCAGGCCGACGGGTTCGACACCTTCAACGAGTTCTTTACAAGGCAGCGCGACTACGGTGCATACTATGCCGCACTTCGCGAACACGGCCTGCTCGCGGACCCCGCTTCGGAGCGGGCAGAGTTTCCCGCGGTGGCCGACGCCAGGCTCTCTGTGTGGCCGGTGGGCCCGGGCCTCGCGGTCCCGGTCAAGCAGTCCGTCTACACCCTGAGCGAACTGCTGGGAGACCGCTCCCACGACCTGGACCTCAAATCTTTCGAAGGCGGCCACTGCCTGGTGTTCCGCCTCGGGGTGGACGATTACCACCGGTACGTGTTCCCGGACAGCGGGCGGCTGGTCCGCCGGTATTTCATCCCCGGCGAACTCCATACCGTGCGTCCGGTCTCGGAACGGTACCGGGTCTATGCCCGCAACGCCCGTTCCGTGTCGATCCTCGACACAGACCACTTCGGCCCCCTTCTGACGGTCGAAGTCGGCGCCATGCTGGTGGGACACATCGTGGAACACCCCCTGCCGACCATCGCATTCGATGCTCTGCAGGAAAAAGGATATTTTGAATTCGGCGGTTCGACCGTCCTCCTCGTGACGGGCCCGAACGTGACCATCGATACAGACCTCCTCGAGGCCTCTGCGCGGGGAGACGAAGTCAAAGTCCGGCTGGGAGAACCGGTCGGCAGGAAAGGAAAAGCTTCATGAATCATCTGAAACGTCTGCACGAATACAATAAAGACCGGTACCCGTACCTGTCCCGGATGCTGGTCGGAGCCATCATGTGGTTCGAACTGTACTTCATCGTCATCCTGAACCAGGGCGTGACGTGGACCACGATCCGACCGGTCCTCGGCTGGCACGAAGTCATCGGTGCGTTCACGCTGTTCTGCTTCCTCTGGTGGCTGCGGATCGCCGATGACCTCAAGGACGAGGAGACCGACAAGGTCCTGTTCCCGGACCGGGCGCTGCCAACGGGACGGATCTCCCGGAAAGAACTGCAGTGGTTCTGCGTCCCGCTCATCGCCATCCCCCTCATCCTGAACCTCATCTTCATGCCGAACCGCTGGTTCTGCCTGTTCCTCTACACCTACGGTTCCCTGATGGCGGTCTGGTTCTTCCAGAAGCACAAGATCCAGCCGAACCTTCCGGCGGCGCTGTTCACCCACAACCCCGTGCAGATCGTCATGAACCTCTATACGCTGTCGTATGTCGTCATGGTGTACGGCCTCAAATGGGTGACCCTCACGAACTTCCTCGCCATCTTCACGCTGTATTTCCCGGCTCTCATCTGGGAGGTCTCGAGAAAGATCCGCGCCCCGAAAGACGAGACGGACTATGTCACGTACTCGAAACTGTTCGGCTATAAAAAGGCGATCAACTTCGTACTCATCGTCACCTGGATCGACATCATCACGAACTTCATCCTGGTCTGGAACCTCAGCAAACTCTCGGTCGGCCTGCTGCTCCTCCTCGTCTCCTGGATGACCTGGAAGTTCCTGCAGTTCAAGAAAGACCCCGAGAAGTGGACCATCGTGTCCAGAGTCGAGACCTATACGTTCCTTCAGGAGGGCACGATGATCCTGACGATCGTCCTCTTCCTGATCTTCGGATACATTGGCTGGTAACAGCGACGAGAGGAGACGCCCTTGAAAGCAGAAAACCTGAAGATCCTCCGGGACAACGGCTTCCCCGTCCCGCCCTTTACCGTTGTGACCGGCTCCGAGGTGGACCTCTCCTTCTCGCAGGCGGAGACCTTTGCGGTCCGCTCGACCTTTGAAGGGGAAGACACCGGGGACTCGTCCTTCGCGGGACAGTTCGACACCCTTCTCGACGTGCCCCGTGCCGAGGTCGCCTCGGCCGTGGAGCAGGTCCGGAAGAGCTATGAAAAAGAAACGATCCGCGCTTACCGTGAAGCGCTTCTCCGGAAGTCCGGGGAAGCGCCTTCCGTCGTTCCGGAGGACCATGCGTCCCGGACCGCGCCGGTCCTCGTCCAGGAGATGCTCCACCCCGACATGGCCGGGGTCGCCTTCTCCTCGAATCCGACGGGCCTGCTCAACGAGATCGTTCTCGTCGTGGGCGAAGGCCTCGGCGACGCGGTCGTGGAAGACCGCGCGGACACGACCACCTACTATTACAACAAAGATGACGCCCTCTACTACTACGAGACTCAGGGCGCCTCTCCGACACTGGAGACCGGGACGCTCGAGACTCTGTGGGACCTTGTGAAGAGAGTCGAAGAACTCTACGGGCGTCCGATGGACATCGAATACGCCGTCTGCGGCACCGAGGTCTACCTCCTGCAGGCCCGTCCCATCACGACGTTCCGCGGGAAGGACCTCATCGTCCTCGACAGCTCCAACATCGTCGAGAGCTATCCGGACCTGACCCTGCCCCTGTCCATGAGTTTCGCGAAGGAGATCTACTATGAGATCTTCCGCGCCCTGCTGATCCGCGCGACGAACGGCTCGTCCGTCGTCTCGGAACTGGACTCGTCTCTCCGGGACATGGTCGCCATGGCCAACGGCCGGGTCTACTACCGGATCACCTCCTGGTACGATATCCTGCGACTGATGCCGTTCTCGGACCGGTTCATCGCCATCTGGCAGGAGATGCTCGGCGTCTCGAACAAGGCGGTGGACTCAGACCTGAAGGTCCCCGTCCGCACGAAGGCCGTCATGCTGAAGACCATCCTCAACTACCTGCAGATCACGCCGCGGGAGATGGACAAACTGTCCGAGTTCTATGAGACCTACGCGAACGACCTCGACGAGGAACTCGCACGGCTCGCCCGCGCGGAAGGCGCGGAGAAAGTCCGGGGGCTCCTCCGGAAATACCACAGCCTCAAAAACGACGTCATTCCCCGCTGGGACATCACGCTCATGAACGACATGTACGCGTTCCTGTTCACCGCTCTGTCGGGGAAGAAGAACCGCGAGCAGCTGTCGAACCTCTCGAACCTCGCCAGCATGGAGCCGGCGAAGGCGATGAACGCTCTGGCGGAGACTGCACGGACCAAAGGGATGGACAGCGACGCCTACCGGACACAGAAGGAACGGTTCCTCTCCGACTACGGCGACCGCTGCCTCGGCGAACTCAAGCTGGAGACCCGCACGTACCGGACGAACCCGGAACTCGTCGACCTCTATGTCGAGCGGCTGTCGGAGCCGGCGAACACGCCGTCTGACGGGTCCGCGCAGAACGCGGTCCCGTCCCGGACGCTCAACCCCTTCGTGCGCCGCGCCCGCATCGGCATCCGCAACCGGGAGATCTCCCGGCTCAACCGGACCCGCCTCTACGGGTTCGCGCGGACCATCTTCACGGAGATCGGCAACGCGCTGTACGACATGGACCTCCTCGACGACCCGCTCGACGTGTTCTACCTCTACATCCCGGAACTCGAGACCTATGCGTCCTGGGACCGGAAAGAGGGCGCGGACTTCCGCCGCCGGGTCGACGAACGCAAGAAACAATACGAGCAGTTCGCGCAGCTGCCGCCCTATACCCGTCTCGTCTATGACGGACAGATCCACCAGAAGCAGACCCACGGCCTGCAGACCGACCGCCCGGCGGCGCCCGGCCTCATGACCGGCACCGGCGTCTCCCACGGGACCGCGGTGGGCGAGGCCCTCGTGGTCGAACAGCCGGACCTCTCGATGGACACGACCGGCAAGATCCTCGTGACCCACAGCACCGACCCCGGCTGGGTGTTCCTCATCCAGAACGCGGCCGGCATCGTGGCAGAGAAGGGCTCGCTCCTGAGCCACACCGCCATCATCACGCGGGAGCTCGGAAAACCGGCCGTGGTCGGCGTCAAGGACGCGACGAGACTCATAGAGACCGGCGACACCGTCGTCGTCGACGCGGACGCCGGAACGGTGCGGCTCTCTGAGACCGCGGAGAGAGGAGGGTCACGATGATCCATATCCTCGACCGGAACACCGTCCCCGACCGGGCGGCCTTCGACCGGATGTTCCTGGCCCTGCCGAAAGACCTGTACCCGCGGGAGACGTGCACGCAGGACACGAAAGCGGAGCGGGCCATCCTGGACGGGACGCATCCGCTTTCCGGCGAGTTCACGGTGCGCGCGTATCTTGCGGTGGACGACACCGGTACATCGCCGCAGGGACGCTGTGTCCTGACCTATTATGACGACGACCCCGCCGCCTACGTGGGCTTCTTCGAATGTGTCGAAGACCTCGCTGTGTGCCGCGCGCTGCTGGATGCGGCAGAGGCGCAGGCCCGCGCCGACGGGAAAGAGAAACTGGTCGGGCCGCTGAACGCGTCCTTCTGGATCGGCTACCGGTTCAAGACCGCCAACTTCGGTGAACACTTCACCGGCGAGCCCGACAACCTGCCGTACTACCCGGACTTCTGGGAGGCCTGCGGCTTCACGGTCGCCGAACAGTACTATTCGAACTACCTGCGTCCGCCGACCGCGGACGACCCCTCCGAGAAGTGGGAAAAACGTCTGCAGCGGGCGATCGACAAAGGCTATGAGATCCGCACGCTCGAGCGCGGGAAATTCGACGAGACCCTCCGGGACATCTACCGGATGCTCGTCCGCCTTTACGCGAAGTTCCCGGCGTTCAAACTTATCTCGGAAGAACAGTTCGTCGCGCTCTTCGGGTCGCTCAAGTACGTCATCGACCGGGACTGCGTGCTCCTCGGCTACAAAGACGGGGTCCTCGCGGGCTTCTTCGTCTGCGTCCCGAACTACGGGTGGATGGTCGACGGCGACCTCTCGCTGCGCGACCTGCCCGCCATCCTGAAAGTCCGGAACGACTGCAAAGAATACGTCATCCTTTATATCGGCGTCGACCGGAAACACTTAGGTCTCGGCGGAGCGTTCGCCCAGACCATTCGGGAGATCGGCCAGAACAAGGGGGCGGGGTCCATCGCCGCGCTCATCCATGAAGGAAACAGTTCCGGAGTCTTCTTCCGGGAACTGACGACCCACAGCGCGCACTACGTGCTGCTGGAAAAACCACTCACAGGAGGAAACGGATAAATGCATTTACCGACCCTTGCGGAGCATGAGATCATCATGACGCTGGTGGCACTGGCGCTGCTGCTGGCGGGAGCCTATCTGCTGGGCACCCTCTTCGAACGGCTGAAGGCACCCCGTGTTGTGGGCGAGATCCTCGGCGGTCTCCTCTTCGGCGGGACATTCCTCGCGCACTTCTTCCCGGGGGCGATGAACGCCGTGTTCGCCGCATACCCGGAAGAGGGGAAAGTGCTGAACATTTTTTACCAGCTCGGCCTCATCTTCCTCATGTTCCTGTCCGGCTACAACACGAAGATCGAAGTGGACCGGAAGAACAGCCGGCTCATCACGTTCCTGTTCGTCGGCGCGACCATCCTGCCGATGGCGGGCGCCTACCCGTTCATCCGGGTCTTCCGGGACGCGTACATCGGGACCATCGGGAACGAGGTCTCCTTCGCGCTGGTCTTCACGATCGGCGTCGCGATCACGTCCATCCCGGTCATCTCGAAGATCTTCTTCGACATGGGCATCATGAACACCCGGTTCTCGAACACGGTCCTGACCGCGTCCACGCTGCAGGACCTGCTTTTGTGGATCCTCCTGAACGCCGCGACGCGCATCGCCACCACGGGCGAGGTCCGGTTCTGGGAGATGGTCGTGGTCGTCGCGATCACGCTCGGCCTGTTCGTCGTCGTCAAACTGGTCTCGGACCACGCGAGGACCCTGAAGGTGAACCTGAAGCCCATCAACTTCTACTCCGTGAGCTTCGTCATCCTGCTGCTGGTCTGCGCGGGGCTCTACACGGTCGGCATCAACATTATGTACGCCGCGTTCCTGACGGGCTATGTGGTCAAGGCGATCGCCGGTGTGGACGACAACGTCCAGAGTCTCATGGACAACCTCGGGAACTTCGCGTTCTCGTTCTTCATCCCCATCTACTTCGCTCTCGTCGGCATCCAGCTGAACCTGCTTAACAACTTCTCCTGGCTGCGGTTCTTCGCGTTCTTCGCAATTGCGTTCACACTGGAGGCCATCGGCACGCTGATCATGGTCCAGTTCACGGACCTGAACCGGGCGTCCAAGGTGAACTTCGCCGTCACGATGAATGCCCGCGGCGGCCCCGGCATCGTCCTCGCGACCGTGGCGTACTCCTACAACATCATCTCGCTCGAGTTCTTCACGGTCCTCATCCTGACGACCATGCTGTCGTCGCTCATCGCCGGCTACTGGCTGCGCGTCCAGCAGAAGAAAGACCCGGACATCTTTATGAATCTGACGAAATAAAAAAAGGCCGCCCGGTCGGGTGGCCTTTTTTCATATTCATTATAAGTGGAACGGCTCCTCGCCGGCGATCCGGCAGGCGATGCCGTTGTTGAGCCACTTCCCGCAGAACGCGGTCAGCAGACCGCCGGGGATCATGACGATGGCATAGAGGAGGGAGACCCACCAGGGGTTCACGTCGACCATGAGGAACGGGTACGGCCCGTCGACTTTGCCGACCGCGTTCAGGATGACCATGACGATCGAGTAGATCCAGGTGTACTGGATGGCGAGGAACGCGTCGCCCAGAGTGAGGCGGGGCGTGCCCTCGAGGAAGACGAAGGACACGAGCGAGACGATGGGGCCCATCAGGTGCATGACGAACATGGGTCCGCCGTACATCGCGAACAGGTCTCCGCCCGCGAGAGCGGTCATCGGTCCGAGCCCGACGAGGACCACGAGGAACGTGATGTAGAGCTGCACCGCGCACATGAGCCGGAAGACTTTGAGGAGCCGCGGGATGCGACCGTCCCGGAACAGCGCGACCGTGCCGAAGAGCACGAAGAGTGCCGAGGCGATGAGCGCCAGGAAGTTGCTCTGGTGCGTGTAGAAGATGACGAGGTCTTTGAAGACGGGGTGCTGGTTCCAGAGTGCGAGGTTCGCCCAGGCCTCCATGAGGACGATGGCGAGGTTCGCGAGGACCGCGAGGGCCAGCTGGAGTTTGCGGCGGGCCCGGAGCTGCGGGGTATCGATGGCCCCGGAACGGGAGTAACTGTTCATGAATGCGCCGTCTCCTCCCGTGGTTCTGGTTTCTGTATGCATAGGAGACTCTCCTTTCACGAACCTATTATACAGATAAACCTTAAAATTGCCCAATGCGGAATAAATGCCCGTTTCGGCGATGTACCGAATGCTGCCGCGGACGGTGGTTTACTTTGCCGGCGGAAACGTAGTACAATAAAACAGATTTTGAAACGCGGCCCGAGAGACCGCGGGAGGTGAGCTCCATGAGAATGGAATACCCGGAATACTATGAGCGCTTCGAGTGTATCGCCGGCGCGTGCACGGACTCCTGCTGCGCGCGGTGGGAGATCGACGTCGACGACGAGTCGTACTACACCTACCAGACCGTGCAGGGCCCCTTCGGCGACCGCATCCGCGGCTGCCTGCACGAGGAGGTCAAGGAGGGCGAGGACGGGCCGGAATACGAGTGGTCGTTCCCGCTGACGCCGGACCGGCGCTGCCCGTTCCTGAACGACGCGGACCTCTGCGACATGTACACGGCACTCGGCCACGACAAACTGCCACGGACCTGCCGGGAGTTCCCGCGGGGCGACGCCGTCGTCGGGAAGTACCACCAGATCGACGTGGCGCTGGCCTGCCCGGAGGCGAACCGCCTCATCTTTGAAGACCTCGAACATCCGATCAAATACATCAACCGCGCGGAACCCACCGGCGTCCCCGCCCTCGACCGCTACTGCGCCGTGGAAGAACCGGCGCTCAGCGGAGAAGAGACTGGGCGGCTCTACGACCTGCTGGAGGAGCGCAACCAGCTGATGGAAGTGCTCCAGGACTGGTCGTTCCCGTTGAAGGACCGCTACGGCGTCCTGTTCGCCCTCGCGACGGAATACGGCGTCGACGCGAGCGCCGAGAACCACGAGGCCCTCGTCGAGCTCATCGACCGCATGGAACTCCTCGACGAGCGCTGGACCCGCGTGTACGACCCGGTGAAGCGGGCCATGGACGAGGGCTTCCCCTGCGACTTCGTCCTGCAGGGGCTCGCGGAGTGGACCGGCGCAGGGACCCGCCCGGAAGAGGGCAGTCTGGACGCCGCCATGGTCGACTCGGAAAAGGAACTGGTCCGGTTCCTTGTGTACCTCGTGTTCCGGTACTACATCGACGGGTACTTCGAGAACTCCCTGACCGGCGTGTACCGCCTGCTCCTCCGGGGCTTCCACATGATGCGTCTCCTGCTGGCGGCCCTGCCTCAGGAAGCGTTCCTCGACGCCGAGACCCGCCGGGACCTCTACCACGTCTGGTCCCGCGAAGTGGAGCACTCCCCCGAGAACTTCCGCCTCATCAAAAGCGAATAAACGATCAGGACCCTGCACATGCAGGGTCCTTTCTCTTGATCCCGCAGAATGTACCGAGCCCCTCAAAGCAGTATTTGCCGAGCACTTCAAACTTGCATTTGCAAGGCATCATCCGCCCTGGCAGCGGGGCATCGGCGTGCCCCTGTCAGCTGCCGTGCGTATTTGCGCCCTCCGCTTTGCTCCGGGCTGAGTGCCAGCGGTTTGCAGCGCCGTCAAGGGGCTCGCTCGCTACGCGACAGGCATCCACCCACCGCGTTGCCTGCCCTTGACCGCACTTCCACCCGCCGG
>JAFRHS010000034.1 GCA_017433225.1 Clostridia bacterium | reverse complement strand
GTCCACCCGAAGTACAAGTTCTACACCGAACAGTACCTGCCCTTTGTCTACACGGAGGTGCGCCGATGAGCCGTAAACTGTACCCGCTCCTCGAAGTCCTGTGTGTGGCAGCACTCATCGCCTTCATCACGTTCCTGGTCCTGTCCCGCTCCGGCGGCACGGAGAAACCCGTGGGCGATGTAGCCTCCCCCGTTCTGGCCACCCTCGAAAAAGGACAGATGACGGAGCAGTCGAACGCCGACGCCGCGAAAGCCTTCGGCTTCGACCTCTCGAAAGCGGAAGGCCTCGTCTACTATGAGAACGAGGACATCATGGACGTCTCCGAACTCCTGATCGTCAAACTGAACGACGCGGAGGACGCGGAGAGCTTCCGCACGGCGGTGGAGACGTACATCGCCAACCAGAAAAACCTCTACAAGAACTACGCGCCGGAACAGTACGCGCTCCTCGAGGACAGCATCCTCGACGTGAGCGGCAACACGCTGTTCTATTGCACCGCCAAAAACGCGGACGCGCTCTACGACGCGTTCCGGACCGCACTGTGACCCGATCATTCACCAAAGGATAAGACGATATGGTATTCAGTTCCTCGACCTTCCTGATGGCGTTCCTGCCGCTCACGCTGCTCCTCTACTACGGGGTCGGCGTGGCGCTGACGAAGAACGTCACGGTCAAAAACTGCATCTTGCTCTGCGCAAGCCTCGTGTTCTATGCATGGGGCGAGCCCGTCTATATCCTTCTGATGCTCCTCAGCATCCTGTTCAACTTCGCGGCGGGACGGGTCATCGACGACGCCCGGGACAGCGGACGGGACAAGGCGGCGACCGCCCAGTTCGTGCTCGCGGTCTTCTTCAACCTCGGGGTCCTCGGCTTCTTCAAGTACGCGGACTTCCTCGTCGACAACGTGAACGGCATCTTCGGCGCGCACATCCCGCCGCTCGAACTGCCGCTGCCGATCGGCATCTCGTTCTACACGTTCCAGATCCTCTCGTACATCATCGACCTGTACACCGGCAAGATCCGCGTCCAGAAGAACCTCCTGTCCTTCGCTCTGTACATCTCGCTGTTCCCGCAGCTCATCGCGGGCCCCATCGTCAAGTACCGGGACATCGAGGAACAGCTGGTCGGGCGGAAAGAGAGCTGGAGCAAATACTCTTACGGCATGACGCGATTCGTCGTCGGCCTCGCGAAAAAGCTGATGCTGGCGAACACGCTCGGCGCCGTGTACTCGGGCATCCAGGCGACCGACGTCGGGACCCTCAGCGCTCTGACGGCCTGGACCGGCATCGCGTGCTACACGCTGCAGATCTACTTCGACTTCTCCGGGTACTCGGACATGGCCATCGGCCTCGGCAGCATGTTCGGGTTCCGGTTCAACGAGAACTTCAACTACCCGTACATCGCCACGTCTATTACGGACTTCTGGCGCCGGTGGCACATCTCCCTGTCCTCCTGGTTCCGGGACTATGTGTACATCCCGCTCGGCGGCAACCGGCGGAAGACGCCCCGCGTCATCTTCAACCTGCTGGTCGTCTGGCTGCTGACCGGCCTCTGGCACGGCGCCGCCTGGAACTTCGTCCTCTGGGGCGTGTTCTACGGCGTGCTGCTCATCTTCGAAAAGTACGTGTTGGGCGACCGGCTGGAGCGCATCCCCTCGCCGGTCCGCCATCTCCTGACGATGCTGCTCGTCATGTGCGGCTGGGTGCTGTTTTCGGCGCCCGACCTCACCGGCGCGCTCCTGTACCTGAAGGCCATGTTCGGCGGCGCCGCCGGCTGGACCGACGGAAACGGTGCGTACCTTCTGTCCACCAACCTCGCGGTGCTCCTCGTCGGCGCGTTCTGCGCGACACCCGTGTATCGCCGCATCCTCGACCGTTTCGACCAGAAGTGGGTCAGCCGGGCCAAGGTCGTCGCCTACCCCCTGCTGTTCGCCCTCTGTGTCGTCTTCATGGTCAGTGAGACCTATAATCCGTTCCTGTATTTCCGCTTCTGACCGTTCCATCTGCGTAACAAGGAGTTCTGACGATGGCTGACAAGACTCGCCAAAAACAGAATACGAAAACGCTTCGGCGGGAAGACCGGCTCTGGGTGTTCCGCGCCGCGCTGATCGTGACGCTGATGGTCGTGCTGCTGTCGGTCGGGTCGCTCATCGCGAAAGACCGGGAATACAGCGCCAACGAGAACCGGTACCTGACCGGACGTCCGGCGCTGAGCCTGTCGTCCCTCACGAGCGGCAAGTTCATGGAGGACGCCGAGGCGTACCTGTCCGACCAGTTCCTCGGGCGCGACCTCCTCGTGCGCACCCGCGCCGGCGTCGACCGGTTCGTCGGGAAGCGCGAAGTGAACGGCGTGTACGTCGGGAAGGACCACTTCCTGTTCGAGAAGCCTTCCACGTGGGACGACGCCCGCATGACGCGGACCCTGAACACCATCAACCTCGTGACGGCGAAGAGCGGAGACATTCGTTCTTACATGGCCATCGCGCCAAACGCCACCGAGCTTTTGAAAGACTATCTGCCGACCGGCGCGCCGGTGACGAACCAGACACAGCAGATCTCGGCGATCTACAAGAACCTGCCCCACGTGCAGTGTGTCGACCTCGTGACCCCGCTGAAGGCGGTGAAAGACCCGACGACGCTCTACTACCGGACCGACCACCACTGGACGGCTGCGGCCGCCGAAGTCGCGTTCCGGGAGATCGCCGCGGCGATGGGCCTCGTGCCGGACGCGGTCGCTTACCAGACCATGCCGGTGACGAACTCGTTCCGGGGCACCATGGCCTCCTCTTCCGGCATCTTCAAGGCGAGCGACACCATCTCGATCACAGTCCCTGAGAAAGAGCAGACACTCGTCGTCACGTACGTCAACGAAGACAAAAAGACCTCGACCCTGTTCGACGCGTCCAAACTCAAAGAGAAGAGCCAGTACGACGTGTTCTTTGGCGGCAACTTCGCCGAAGTGCGCATCGACACCGGCGCCGAATCCGATCGCGTCCTGCTTGTCATGAAGGACTCTTATGCCAACTGTGCCATCCCGATGATGACCCCGTTCTTCAAGACCATCGTCCTGGTCGACCCCCGGTACTACAACGACAACCTGCCGGACACCATCGCCAAAGAGGGCGTCACCGACCTCCTCTGGTTCTACAACGTGAACACGTTCCTGAACGACACCTCCATCGGCGACAAACTGGGATGACCGAACCACAAAAACAAAAGCGAGCTCGAAAGAGCTCGCTTTTCTTGTTGCCGGCACACTGGTTTGCAGGGTCCTGCCCGGGAAAAATACTCTGTTTTGCGGATAGGAGTCGAGCGCAAACTTCGATATAATAGAGTTGTCAAAGAATTCACAACCTTGAAAGGAGAACCTGTCATGAAAGAAGTTTGTGTCATCACCGGCGGCGGTTCCGGCATGGGCCTTGCTGCGGCGAAGTTCATCAAAGACCGACTGGTCATCATCTCCGGCCGCACCGAGTCGAAACTCGCGAAAGCCTGCGAAGAGCTGAAAGAAGCCGGCGTCGAGGCCATCTACAAGACCTGCGACACCTCCTCGAGAGCCAGTGTCGCGGAGCTCGCGAAGTTCGCGTCCGAGCAGGGCATCATCCGGCAGGTCATCAACTGCGCCGGCATGTCCCCGGCCATGACCAACGGCGAGAAGCTGTTGAAGATCAATGCGCTCGGCACCGTCTACGTGAATCAGGAGTTCGCGAAGTACATGGACAAGGGCTCCGTCATCTGCGACGTCGCCTCCAACTCCGCCTATTCCCTGCCCGGCGCCATGGTCAAGCCCTTCAAGTTCCTGTACAAGCAGGCGGACAAGAACGAAGACCTGTTCGTGAAAGGCATCCTGAAAGTCACCGGCCTCATCTCCGACGACTACCTGTCCGCCGGCATGGCGTACGCCCTGTCCAAGAACTTCGTCACCTGGTACGCGGCGAAGACCGCTTTCGACCTGGGTCCCCGCGGCATCCGCGTCTGTTCCGTTTCCCCCGGACTCATCGCCACCGACATGGGCAACGCCGAAGTGGAACACGGCGGCGACCTCATCGAGAAAGCCTGCGAGAGCCGCATGGGCAAACCCGAGGAACTCGGCTTCTGCATCGCCTCCGCGGCCGACCCGCGCAACGGCTATCTCGCGGCAGTCGACGTCCTGGCAGACGGCGGCTCCACCCGCGGCAACGCGGAGTTCAAACACGACCCGCTGGCGCCGCTCAAGATGGCCGGCATCATCAAGTAAGCCCCTGACCCCTCTGTCGAAACAAAAAAGCACCTCCTGCGAGGTGCTTTTCTTTTGTCCGGTGGGATCGCCGGGACGGCTCATTCCTCCGGGATCGCGGACAGACGTGCCATGAGGTCCCGCATCTTTTCCTCGAAAAAGTCCGCGCGGATGAGAGCGACCCCGTGTTCGTCGCTGGCCACGATGAGCCGGTCGCCGCCCTGCAGGCCCAGATAGTCCCGGGCCGCCTTGGGGATGACGATCTGTCCCCGGTCGCCCAGCGTGACGGAGCCCCAGATGTTCTTGCCGGCCGGTGCAGGCGGGACGGTCCCGACGCCTTCCACGGTCTCGGTCTTCAGGAGGCTGTCGACAGTGACGCCGTATACCTCCGCGAGCCGCGCCGCCTTTTCGAGGTCGGGCGTGGTCTGGCCGTTCTCCCACTTCGCGTATGCCTGGCGGGAGATCTCGATCTTTTCGGCGATCTGCTCCTGTGAATAGCCGTTCAAATTGCGCAGGATCCGCAGGTTTTCTTTCAACATGGCCGTTGCCTCCTATAAGTCGATCCGTTCAAAGTCCTTGCATGCTTTATTATACGACAGGAACGTCAGGGCGACAAAGGCGGCGGCTCCGGCGAGGAGCGTCAGGAGCTGCAGGCCAATGTGGTCGAACCCGAAGGCATTCAGCGCGCCGAGGCCGGGCACGTGGTGTGCGGCCTCCGCGAGGAAGATGACCACAAAACAAACGGCGATAAAGATCACGAAGTATTTCCCCAGTTTGTATGCCGTCTTCAGGAACCCGCCGAGGAAGATGGCGTTGAACAGCCCAAAGATCAGAAGCACGCAACCGAGAAAGAAGAGGTTCGCGTTCATGAGAGCGTTCTGCCGGTAGATGACGGCATCCGCCAGCACGGTCATGCGGACCAGCGTGAGGACCGCCATGACGGCGAAGCCCGCCAGCTCGATGAGCGCCGCGAACTGGTATTTCCCTTTGACGACATCGCGCTTCGCGATGGGCAGCAGCGCGGAAAACACGATGTCATTGGCCTCCCGGGCACTCTGAAAACTCTGGAAGATGCCCAGCGTGATGAAAAAGGTGCCGCAGAGGATGGGGTACCCGGGAACCAGCGTCATAACGCCAAACCCGATGAACAGATAGGTCAGCAGAAGCGCGCTGAGGCGCATCTCTTTTTTCAGCAATGCGTTCATGCTCTCGCCTCCTTTTCCAGTCTCAGGAAGACCTCTTCCAGGGTCTCATCCGGCTCGCTGTACTGTTTCAGGAACTCCTGTTTTGAGCAAGCAGCCTGTATGGTCCCGTTGCTGATGTACACGAGATCGTCTGCGCATTTTTCGATGTCAGACGTGATGTGGGTAGAGAACAGGATGGTCACGCCGTGTTCTTTCAGCGTCATGAAGAGCTCGAGCAGTTCGTCTCTGGAAAACGGGTCCAGCCCGCTGGTCGGCTCGTCCAGAATAAGCACTTCGGCGCGGTGCGACAGAGCCAGGAGGAGGTTGAACTTCACCTTCATGCCCTCCGACAGTTCGATGGGCTTTTTCGCTTCGTCCAGCCCGAACAGCTCCAGATAGTTCCGATAGGCCTCCTCATCCCAGCTCGGGTAGAACGTCTTCGTGACGGAGACGATCTCCCGGATCGGCTTTCTCGGGTACCAGCTCACCGTTCCGGTGGAATAGCCGATGCGCTGTTTGATCTCCATTTCGTGCTCCGAAAACGGCAGGCCGAAGTATGTGATCTCCCCGCTGTCCGGATGCACCAGATTCAGCATGGACTTGATGGTCGTGGTCTTCCCGGCGCCGTTCCGGCCGATGAAGCCGGTGATCTTCCCCGCTTCGAGCGAGAACGACACATGGTCGAGCCGGAACGCGGGATAGGTCTTGCAGACCCCCGACAGTTCAACGATATTCATAGTACACCTCTTCTCCGAATGGCCGGCGCATTCGTGTGATTTCTATGAATATTGTAAAGTTTGGTTGCGTATTGAACAACCAACCAAAGATAACATGTTTTGGCGATTTCCGTTGCGTTTGGTTGCAAATAGAAAAAGGACGCCAAAAGGCGTCCTTTTTTAGTGGTGGAGATGGCGGGAATCGAACCCGCGTCCGAGCTGCCCTCCATAAAACTTTCTACGAGCGTATTCAGTCTATTGAGATTCCCCCGGGTGTGAGCCGGCTGACAGGCTTACACCGTCGGTAGTTCCGAAGTCATGATGGCGACTGGAACGGATCGCCATTCACGTTCACCGCTAAAATGACACCGTCCCCGGGCCGCGGTACTCCCGGTTCCGATGCAGGCTACTTAAGCAGCCTGAAGTTCGTAATTAGAGTTGTCGTTTATTTTAGACAATTTGAGGCTTTTACGAGATTCCTCAGCTCGGCTCGCTTATCTTACTTCCAGACCCCCGTCGAAATCCTTTCATCCCCACGGAAAAACAGAGCAGACCTGCTCCGTTGTTTTCTGGGAAAACGACTCCACTGGTCTGCTCTGTTTTTCCTTCTCCCCAAAAAGCGATCGCTTCGAAGAAGCTCCGCTTCCCGGGGGCCCCAGAGAGACCGGTCAAGTCTTTGGCATGCTTAATAATTGTTTCGACTTCTGAGTTCCCGTGCTGCTTCGCGCTCCGCGTCTTTGCGGGCGATGGACTCGCGTTTGTCGTAGTTCTTCTTACCCTTGCACAGCCCGACCTGGATCTTCAGGCGGCCGCGGTTGAAGTACGCCGACAGCGGGATGAGAGTGAGCCCCTGCTGCTTGAGCTGCCCGTACAGGCGGTTGATCTCCCGCTTGTGCATGAGGAGCCGCCGCTTGCGCATGGGGTCCCGGTTGAAGATGTTGCCGAATTCATAGGGCGATATATGCATCCCGTTCACATAGATCTCGCCTTTTTCGATGCTGCACCAGGCGTCCTTCAGGTTGACCTTGCCCTGGCGCACCGACTTCACTTCGGTGCCGAAGAGTTCGATGCCGGCTTCGAAACTTTCGAGAACATAGTAATCGTGGTATGCCTTTTTGTTTCTCGCAACGGTCTGAAGACCGTTGTCTTTTTTCTCGGCCATCAGATCTCCCTCCTGCCTTCCATGGCGCGGGCCAGAGTCGTCTCGTCCGCGTACTCGAGGGTGGCGCCTACGGGAACGCCGTAAGCGAGACGCGTCGTGCGGATGCCCATGGGCTTTAAGAGGCGGGAGAGGTACATCGCCGTAGCTTCGCCTTCCACCGTCGGGTTCGTCGCCATGATGACTTCCTGGACGCCGTCGAGCCGGTTCAGCAGTTCCTTGATGGTCAGCTGGTCGGGGCCGATGCCGCTCATGGGCGAGATGGCGCCGTGCAGCACATGGTACGTGCCCTTGAACTCGTGGGTGCGCTCGAAGGCGTCGACGTCCCGCGGGTCCTCGACCACACAGACAACCGTCTGGTCGCGGGCCTCGTTGCTGCAGATGGAGCAGTATTCATCTTCGGTCAGGTTGCAGCACTTTTTACAGTGGTGGATCTTCTGCCGGGCGCCGAGGATGGAGTCCGCGAACTTCTTCGCGTCCTCCTCCGGCATGTTGAGGACATAGAACGCCATACGCTGTGCGCTCTTGTGGCCGATGCCGGGGATGCGCTCGAACTGTTCCACCAGGGTGTCCAGTGCGCCTACATTGTAGCTCATAAGATGTCCTTAAAAGAGTCCGTTCAGGCCGGGGATGTTCATGCCGCCGGTCGCGCCGTCCATTGCTTTCTCCATGGCTTCCGCCGCTTTGCGGTTCGCCTCGTTGAGGGCTGCGAGGAGCAGGTCTTCCAGCATCTCGACTTCTTCGGGGTCCATGACCTCGGGGTCGATCTTGATGCCCTTGACTTCGTGGGCACCGTTGACAGAGACTTCCACGACTCCGCCGCCTGCGGAAGCGGTGAACTCGGTCGCCTGCACTTCGGCCTGCTTCTGTTCCATCTCTTCCTGCATCTTCTGGATCTGCTTCATCATGTTGGCCTGGTTGCCACCCATGCCGCTTCTCGGTACGTTTGCTTTCATATTCCTAACTCCTTTTGATGGGATTCATGGTTCTCAGTCTTCCAACTCATAATTGACGCCCAGCTTGTCGAGGTTGCCAATAAAGTCGTCCAGGGGGTCCTCTTCCCGGGTCTCGTCGGCCGGGTCGAGGGGCTCTGCCTGCTGGTCGGCCGGCTCCTGTGCAGGAGTTTCGGCCGGACCGAAGGCGTCGCCCAGCAGTTCCTGGTCCGCGAACCGGAAGCTCACGGCTTCGTCGAGCTCGGGATACAGGTCTTTGTCCGGTGTCGGGATGTCATTGTCATCCGGCAGCGGCGGGGCGTCGTCGTAGTCTTCCTCGTCGTCATCCGGCTGGAAGCGGACGTCGTCGATATCCGGCAGAGTAAAGGTGGTCGTGTGGGGGCGGTCGGCGTCCGGATCGTCCGGCAGTTCGAGTTCCGCGCCCAGTGTATTGAAGGTCGGTGCATTCGACGTGAAGCCCTCTTCTTCGGTCAGGGGACCGTTCGGGGACTCGGCGTGAAGTTCCGCGACCTTGACGTCGGTGTCGTCTTCGGCGAGCTTTGCCTGCGCCAGTTTTTCTTCGGAGAGTTTGACCTCATAGAGGCCTTCCGCGTCCTCGTCTTCCACGAGTTTGCGCTCCGGCTTGTGTTCCTCGGTGGGGTTCGTGAGGTCGGCCGGGAAGGCGGCTGACGACGCGGTTTCCTCCGGGGCTTCCGTTGCCGCCGTGTCCTTCTCCGGTTCGTCGAAGGAGAGGATATCGTTCTCATCCACGAGCCGCGGCGTCAGGGGTTCGCCCAGGACTTTGCGGGTGGCCTCCATGATGGCGTTCTTGTGGACGTCCTGTCCGATGACCGCCTTGAAAAGGAAGTTCGACGTGGAGATGAGGAGCGCACGGCCGCGTTTGATGGCCTTGGCGTCGGACATGCAGCCGATCAGCGGCTTGTCGATGGCGGTGGCCTCGCGGATGATGGAGTTCCAGACCGCGTCCTTCAGCGGACCGTCCTCGTAGGACTTGAGGACCCGGACATCGGCGTTCTCCGGTGCCGGCGGCTCTTCGTAGGAGAGGTCCTCGTCATCGTCGTCGGAAGCCGGCGCGGGTTCCGGCTCGGGTTCCGGCTCGGGTTCAGGCTCGGGTTCGGACTCCGGCTCGGGTTCAGGCTCAGGTTCAGGCTCAGACTCGGGCTCTTCTGCCTCAGGCTCTTCCGGCGCCTCTTCATCGGTCAAAGTCGATGGATTTTCGAGTTCTTCTTCGATTTCATCGACTTTTTCGGGTTCGGAGGGCTCTTCCGGGGCCTCTTCGTCGGTCAAAGTCGATGGATTCTCGAGTTCTTCTTCGATTTCATCGACTTTTTCGGGTTCAGAGGGCTCTTCCGGGGCCTCTTCACCGGTCAAAGTCGATGGATTCTCGGATTCTTCCTCGGTTTCATCGACTTTTTCGGGTTCGGAGGGCTCTTCGGGAGTCTCTTTGTCGGTCAAAGTCGATGGATATTCGAGTTCGTCCTCGTTTTCATCGACTTCGGGCTCTGCGGGCGTTTCTGCGGCGGGAGACTCGGGTTCTTCCGGCTCGGGTTCTGGCTCCGGCTCGGGTTCCGGCTCAGCTTCCGGCTCCGCAGTGGCTTCTTCCTCTGCTTCAGCCTTCGCCTCTGCTTCGGCCTTCGCCTCTTCCTCTGCCTTCGCCTTTGCTTCCGCTTCCGCCTTCGCGGCCTTTTCCATGGCCGCCGCGATCGCGTTGGAGACTACAGGCGGGGCGACGGGCGGGGCCGCGTTCAGTGAGACCTGGCCGCGCTCCGGGATGGTCGCCGGTTCCGGATCGGCAACGGTTTCCGCATAGATGCCGTCCGTGCACAGGCGGATGAGCGCCATCTCCATCTCCACGCGGCGGTTCAGGCCTTTGCGGATGAGGACGAGGGCGTCGCCCAGTGCGTTCAGTGTATTCAGGATGTCGCTCATGGACGTCTTCTTCGCGGCGGACTGGTACGCTGCCAGCTCGACGGCCGAGCAGACGATGAGGTCCTTCGGGTTCTTGACCGCTTTGCAGACCATGAGGTTCCGGAAATGGTTGATGAGTTCATTGCACAGCCGTTCCATGTCGCAGGAGCGGTTGTAGAGGTCGTCGATCTGGGCGAGCGCCATCGCGCTGTTGCGGTGCAGGATGCTGTCCGCCAGCTGGAACAGATAGTCTCTGCCGGCGAGGCCGACGACCGCGTTGACGGTGGTCTCGTCGATGCTCGCGCTCTGGCCGATACACTGGTCCAGGATGGAGAGCGCGTCACGAAGGGCGCCGTCCGCGAGACGGGCGATCAGGTTCGCCGCGCCGTCCGTCAGGTCAAGGCCCTCTTCGTTCGCCACAAAAAGGAGCCGTTCGGCGATGTCCTCGGGCGATATACGGTGGAAATCGAAACGCTGGCAGCGGGACAGGATGGTGGCCGGAAGCTTATGGACTTCCGTCGTCGCCAGCACGAACTTGACGTGCTCCGGCGGCTCTTCCAGCGTCTTCAGGAGCGCGTTGAACGCGCCGGTGGAAAGCATGTGGACTTCGTCGATGATGTAGACGCGGTACTTGCCGCCGACCGGTGTGAAGTTCGCTTCGTCGCGGATCTCACGGATGTTGTCGACACCGTTGTTCGAGGCGGCGTCGATCTCGACGACGTCGAGGATGGACCCCGCGTCGATGCCTTTGCAGGTCTCACAGCAGTTGCAGGGGTCCCCGTCCACCGGGTGCTCACAGTTGACTGCCTTGGCGAAGATCTTGGCGCAGGTCGTCTTGCCGGTACCTCTCGAACCGGTGAACAGATAGGCATGGGAATGCCTGCCCGTCCGCACCTCGTTCATGAGGGTCCGGGTGACGTGTTCCTGACCGACGACGTCCGCAAAGACCTGGGGTCTCCACTTCCGGTACAGGGCCTGATATGCTTCTGCCATGGTAACACCGACTTTCCACACAAATGTCTGATAAACGCAAAAAGAAGCGAAGCTGCTTTTTCTTGACCATATGGCGAGCAGGCTTACTGTGGCGCACAGTGCTAACCGCTTAATGCTGCTCGGTTCCCCGCCTGACATGATTCACAGCGCTCCGTCGCACAGGACCCACGCGCCATATGGCCAAACAAAAGCTCACTCCGCTTTTATCAGTGCTCATTATTATACTGAATTTCCCCCTCTAAATCAATATTTTATATTAACAGAATTTATTTTTATAGGAATTTCCAGAACTATGTGTTACAATGTACGGTGAATTTTTCTAATCTCGGGAAGCAGAGGGGGTAAATCGCCCCCGAAACTGCCCACAAAAGGAGTTATATATTCATATGGCACTTTTTTCGAACCTTTTTGACTATTCCGCGAAGGAACTCAAAAAGATGAATCCGATCAAGGAAGAAGTCCTTGCTCTCGAAGAGAAATACGCCGCCATGTCCGAAGAGGAACTGCGCGCCGTCACCCCTGCTCTGAAAGAGCGTCTTGCAAACGGCGAGACCCTGGAGGACATCCTCCCCGACGCGTTCGCGGCCTGCCGTGAGGCATCCGTCCGCGCCGTCGGTCTGAAGCCCTACCCGGTCCAGATCCTCGGTGGTATCGTCCTCCATAACGGCGGTATCGCGGAGATGAAGACCGGTGAAGGTAAGACCCTTGTCGCCACCCTGCCCGCCTACCTCAACGCCCTGACCGGCGAAGGTGTCCACATCGTCACCGTCAATGACTACCTCGCACGCCGTGACTCCGAGTGGATGGGTAAAGTCTACCGCTATCTCGGCCTGACCGTCGGCCTCATCGTCAACGGCCTCGACAACGACCAGAGACGCGAAGCGTATTCCGCGGACATCACCTACGGTACGAACAACGAGTTCGGTTTCGACTACCTGCGTGACAACATGGTCCAGTACAAGTCCGAAAAGGTCCAGCGCGGCCATGCCTACGCCATCGTCGACGAAGTCGACTCCATCCTCATCGATGAAGCCCGTACTCCGCTCATCATTTCCGGCCAGGGCACCGAGTCCACCGACCTCTACCAGCTGGCCGACCAGTTCGTCTGCACCCTGACCATGGGTAAAGTCAAAGAAGTCGAGACCAAGCAGGAATACGAAGATGCCGTCGAAGGCGACTACATCGTCGACGAGAAGAACAAGACCGCGACCCTCGCTCAGAGCGGTGTCAAGAAAGCGGAAGCGTTCTTCAACGTTGAGAACCTGACCGATGCCGAGAACACGCAGCTGTTCCACAACATCAACCAGGCCATCCGTGCCCACGGCATTATGCACAAGGACATCGACTACATCGTCCGCGACGGCGAAGTCCTCGTCATCGACGAGTTCACCGGCCGTATCATGCACGGCCGCCGCTACAACGAAGGTCTCCACCAGGCCATCGAGGCGAAAGAGCACGTCAACGTCCAGAGAGAGAGCAAGACCCTTGCCTCCATCACCTTCCAGAACTACTTCCGTCTGTACAAGAAGCTGTCCGGTATGACCGGTACCGCCATGACCGAAGCAGACGAGTTCTCCGAGATCTACAACCTGTATCCGGTCGAGGTCCCGACCAACGAGCCGATGATCCGTGTCGACCATGACGACGTCGTCTACAAGACCGAGAACGGCAAGTTCTACGCCATCATCGACCAGATCGCCGAAGCCCATGCAAAGGGCCAGCCGGTCCTCGTCGGTACGGTCTCCATCGAAAAATCCGAGAAACTCTCAAAGCTCCTCAAGGAAAAGGGCATCAAGCACGAAGTCCTGAACGCGAAGAACAACGAGCGTGAAGCGGAGATCATCGCACAGGCCGGTAAGTTCGGCGCCATCACCATCTCCACCAACATGGCCGGTCGTGGTACCGACATCATGCTGGGCGGCAACCCCGAATACCTCGCCCGCGCCGAGCTGCGCAAGTCCTTCCCGAACGACATCGTCGTCGAGGCCATGGGCTATGCGGAGACCGACAACAAGGACGTCATCAAAGCCCGTGAGGAGTTTGCGAAACTCCTTGAGAAGTATAAAGCGCAGATCGCTCCCGAAGCCGACAAGGTCCGGGAAGCCGGCGGTCTCATGATCATCGGCACCGAGCGCCACGAAGCTCGTCGTATCGACAACCAGCTGCGCGGACGTTCCGGCCGCCAGGGCGACCCGGGTGAATCCCGCTTCTTCCTCTCCATGGAAGACGACCTCATCCGTCTGTTCGGCGGTCAGAGAATGACCCGCATCATGGACACCCTCAAGGTCGACGAAAACGTCCCGATCGAGATGCGCGCCCTCTCCAAGACCATCGAAAACGCCCAGAAGAAGGTCGAAGGTCAGCACTACGCGACCCGTAAACACGTCCTCCAGTACGATGACGTCATGAACCAGCAGCGCGAGATCATCTACAAAGAGCGCGACAAGGTCCTCGACGAAGTCGACCTCAAGGACAACATCCTCGAGATGCTCGACGAGTGTGTCGAAGCCGCCGTACAGCACTTCTGTGTCGGCGAGACCTGGGAAGAATGGGACATCAAAGCCCTTCGCGAACACTTCATGGGCTGGATCACCTCTCCAGACGACCTCCAGGAAGAGATGACCCGCGACGAGATCGAAGAGTATCTGAAGAACAAGGGCCGTGCCCGCTACGACGAGCGCGAGTTCGAGTTCTCTCCGGAAGTCACGAGAAACCTCGAGCGCATGATCCTGCTCCGCAACGTCGACTCCCTGTGGATGGACCACATCGACGCCATGGAACAGCTCGAACGCGGCATCGGCCTCCGTGCTTATGCACAGCAGAACCCGGTCGTCGCCTTCAAGTATGAAGCGTCTGAAGTCTTCAACGAGATGACCGAGGCCATCCGTGAGAACACGGTCCGCGACATGCTCACCGTCCGTGTCCGCAAGCAGACCCCCATCAAGAGAAAGGCCGTTGCGAAAGTCACCGGCACCTCCGGTGGCGGAGACCAGGCTGCCAAAGCCGAGGTCAAGAAGCCGGTCATCAAAGAGAAGAAGCCCGGCCCGAACGACCCCTGCTGGTGCGGTTCCGGCAAGAAGTACAAGAAGTGCCACATGATGGAAGACATCCAGAACGGCGAGGCGTAAATCGCCGCGGCACTCGAAACACAACAAAAAAGCGTCCTCTACGCGAGGACGCTTTTCTTTTTATATGGTTTGGACGCTGCAGAGCCTCAGATCTTCGGCTGGACGAACTTGCCGACGTAGTTTTCCGACTTCATGACGTTGATGATGGCGTCGGGGTCGGCTTTCAGGATGACGTCGGTCGCCTCGTGGAGCTGGTAGCTCGAGATGATGGCGACGCAGAGGCAGGTGGGGGTCCCGGAGTAGCCGCCGGTGCCGTCGAGCGCCGTGATGCCGTGTTCGAAGGCGGCGATGTACGCCCGGATGACCTCGTCCTTCTTCTTCGTGAAGATCTGGAGGGTGATGCGTTTGTACCGGTTGTGGAAACTCGAGATGGTCCGCGTGCAGAGGAACTGGAACAGGATGGAATAGCCGGCTTTGTCGAACCCGAAGAGGAATCCGAAGATGGTCAGGAGGACGCAGTTGAAAATGAAGATCTGCGTCCAGATCTCCTTGCCGGACTTGTTCGCGACATAGAGGGAGATGAAGTCCGTCCCGCCGGACGAGGCGCCACCGCGCAGCGCGATGACGATGCCGAAGCCGTAGAGGAACCCGCCGAAGATGACATTCAGGATGATCTCTCCGAGGAACGGGAAGACCGGGATGATCTTCAGGAAGAGCGACGTCAGGAGGACGTTCGCGAGAGAAAAGAAGACGAACCGCTTCGAGATGTGCTTTGCGCTGAAGAGCGCCACCGGAAGGTTGATGAGCGTCAGGAGCAGAGCCGTCGACAGGTGGATGCCGACGAGGTTGCCCGCTTTCTGTCCGAGGACCGCGATGCCCATGAAGCCGCCGGGCAGCAGGTCTGCCGCGTCTAAAAAGACGTTGTTCGCGACCGCCATGACCAGTGCGGAGACCACGACCGCAAGGGACGTCGTCAGGTTCCGCTTCGTGAACCATTCGGTTTTCGCGTTTTGTTTCAGGTCTTCCATGACCGGTTCCTCCTCTCCGGTGATACCGCCGACATTCTGCCACGTTTCCGGACACAATGCAAGAGGGAATTTTTACGGGTCGAGATAGGCATCCATGGCGTGGAGCTGTATGGCCTCCAGAAGGTGGGGCAGTTCGATGGACTCGCTCCCCGCGAGGTCGGCGATGGTCCGCGCCACTTTGAGGATCTTGTCATTGCTCCGCGCGCTGAACCGATGCTTCTCGTGGGCCGCCAGCAACGCGTCCTGACAGGAGTCGTCCAGAGCGCAGTACTCGTTCAGCTGCGCCCGCCCCATGGCGGCGTTGCAGGTGACCCCGGAGCCGTCGAACCGGACTTTCTGGATGTCCCGCGCCGCGGCGACCCGCGCGCGGATGTCCGCGGAGCACTCCGAAGACCCGCCCGCGAGGAGCAGGCGCTCCGGCACCGGCCGCACCCGGACGTGGATGTCGATGCGGTCGAGGAACGGCCCGGACAGTTTGTCCGCGTAGCGGCGGATGTCGCCGAGCGAACAGGTACAGACGCGGCCGTTCTCGCTGTACGGGACGCCGTAATAGCCGCAGGGACAGGGATTCATGGCCCCGACGAGCTGGATGTTCCCGGGGTACGTGACCGTGGTCCGGTTGCGGGCGATCGTGATGCACCGGTCTTCCAGCGGCTGCCGGAGCGCCTCGAGGACCGGGCGGGCAAAATAGGGCGTCTCGTCTAAAAACAGGACGCCGTTGTGGGCGAGAGTGACTTCGCCGGGGCTCGCCTGGTAGCCGCCGCCTGCCATCGCGGGCAGGGTCGCCGTGTGGTGCGGCGCCCGGAAGGGACGCTCGACCATGAGGGGCAGCTCTTCCGGCAGGAGACCGCCGACCGAGTAGATGTTGGTGGTCTCGAGCGCCTCGTCCCAGGTCATGGCGGGCAGGATGCCCGGCAGGCGCTTCGCGAGCATGCTCTTGCCGGCGCCGGGCGGCCCGACCAGCAGCACGTTGTGGCCTCCTGCCGCGGCGATCTCCAGCGCGCGGCGGGCCTCCCGCTGCCCGACGACTTCGGAGAAGTCCGGGGCATCGGCGCGAGCGTTCTGTATTATTAACGTTTCAAACGGGACGGGCGCGACGGGTGTGAGGAGTTTTTCGCCGCGCAGGTGCGCGACAAGTTCCTCCACCGTACGGACCGGATAAACGTCCATCGCGTCGCAGACCGCCGTCGCCTCTTTGGCGTTCCCGGCCGGGATGAAGGCCTGTTTCATCCCCTGTTCCCGGGCGGTGATCAGCATGGGGAGCACGCCGCGGACACGGCGTACATCGCCCCGGAGCGAGAGTTCTCCGAGGAACACGGCAGACTGCAGCTCCGCGAGTTTGCGTTCGAGGGTCTTCTGCCCCGAGATGATCTGGTGGTCGGCGAGCATCATGGCCGTGAAGATGGGCAGGTCGTAGATGGGCCCCTCCTTGCGGAAGTCCGCCGGAGCCAGGTTCACGGTGATGCGGCTGATCGGGAACTGGAACCCGCAGTTGCGGACCGCGGAACGCACCCGCTCTTTGGACTCCGACACCGCCGAATTCGGCAGACCTACGAGGTCGAACCGGGGCAGGCCGCTCGAGAGGTCCACTTCGACCGTCACGAGCTCCGCGGACAGACCGCGCACCCCGGCGCTCTTTACACTTGCGTACATAAGAATGTCTCCTTTCTTACATACCCTGACAGCCGGCACGTGGGGGGATGGAGACAAGGCCGCTCTCTGCCGCAGGGGTCAGGACCATTGTAGCGCAAATCGCCGCCGAATGCATCCGGGCCATTTGACAGAGACCCGTTGGCGATTTACAATGCTGTTGTTCTGACGGGGCGCCGAAAAAGAAGTGTCCGAAAAAGTTTAAGGAAAGAAGGTCCTTATATTGAATAACCTGTTCGTCAAAATAACAGCCATTATCCTTGCCATCCTCATGGCCGGAAGCGTCATGGTCGCAGGGTTCCAGATGTTCACGTAACCCCAGTATTTACGCCATTTTTGGATTCTAAGCAAGCGGTAGTAAATATTGTGCTCGTTCGAAATTAACATTCGTTGATTTATCCAAATTTCATATGTTTCTTTTGTGCATGACGTTGATTGACACTTTTCCTCATTTGAAGTATTTTAGACTCGTGTGTACGAATGTGTACGGCAATTTTTTCAAGTGAGGTTAAGAAACATGTACGAAGACAAAACGCTCGTCTGCAAAGAATGCGGCAAGGAGTTCGTGTTCACCGCCGGTGAGCAGGAGTTCTACGCAGAGAAAGGCTTTGAAAACGAGCCCCAGCGCTGCAAGGAGTGCAGAGATGCTCGTAAGATGGCTGCCAAAGCCAACCGCGTCATGTACGATGCGGTCTGTGCCAACTGCGGCGCAGAGTGCAAAGTTCCGTTCAAGCCGCGTGAAGACCGTCCGGTCTACTGCAGCGAATGCTTTGCAAGTATGAGCGAGGCCCAGTAAGGCTCCCTCAACATCGTCGAAAAAGACCGCTCCCGCGAGCGGCCTTTTTGATTTTCCGGTGTACTATTTCACAAGAATCCGATATAATGAGGTTTGAAAGGACGGTGGACTGCTATGATCGGTCTCGGCACATGGGCGTTCGAACTGAACACCCCTGTTTTCAAAGGTACTCTTCACCTGACCATTTCCGAAAAGAACGGTCAGTACGATTTCAAGCCGGAACTCCCCGGCTACAACGGACCCATGGAGTATGAGGTCCTGTCTGTCAAAGAAGAGGGCAACACCCTTTCCGGCGAACTCACCACATCGTTCATCCCCATGAAGAAGCCCGTCAAACTGGCGATGACCTTCTCGGGAGACCGGTGTGCCGCCATTGCCAAAGTCCCCCTGCTCGGCAAAGTCAATGTCCAGGGCAAGCGGATCGGAGGCGGCGGACGGTAGATCGCCCCACCTCAACGGGTAAACCGCTGTGCTTTTCCGGTACGGCGTTTACAAATATCTGTATCAACAGAAAGGATTGTATTATGAAGTACGTATGCGATGTTTGTGGTTACATCTACGATCCGGCAGTCGGCGATCCCGATAACGGCATCGATGCCGGCACTGCTTTTGAAGCTCTCCCCGAAGACTGGGTCTGCCCGCTTTGCGGCGTTGGCAAAGAGGACTTCTCTCCGGAAGCGTAACGCTCACCACATCTGAACAATAAGACCGGAAGGGCCGCCTGGCGCTTCCGGTTTTGTCTTTTTTGGGCGATGTATCTCTCTTTATTAATTTTAAGGGAGACGTTGTAGAGTATTTCTAAACATGATAAAATGAGAGGCAGTATCCCGACGGGGAAACCGTCGTATTAAGGGGCGATTCACCATGAGTAAAAGTGGATTTTTGAAGTTCGGTGCCGTCGTCGGCGCCATTGCCGCTACCGTAGCGGGAACGGCCGCCATCGCGAACCGGTCCGCCGAACAGAATGAAGAAGCCATGTTCGCCGGAGACCATCCGGAGAACACCGGATTCGGCCTCGGGAACCTTCCGGGTATGGACAGTTTCCCGACCGCGCCGGCGAAAGACGTTTCCCAGGAAGACACCGTCGCGGACCTTGTCGCGAAAGCGCTGAGCGAGATCAACGAGGGGACCGAAGACCAGAAAGCCGCCGCATTGGAAGAAGCAAAGGCGAAAGCGGAGCTGCTGGCCGCCGAGGAGCGGATCGCCGCTGCCGAGAAAGCCGCCGCGGAAGCCCGTGCTGCCGCGGAAAAGGCCGAGCGGGAACTGAAGCGGATGGAAAACGAGAAGGCTGCCGAAGCCGAACGCAAAGCGGAGGAAGAAGAGGCCCGCAAGGCCGCCCGTGCCGCCGTCGCCGCCCGGCAGGAGCGCATCAGCCGGCTCGCCATGGAAGATGAGCAGCTCGCCCGCGACCTCGAGAACGGAACGACGTCCGAGCCCGACTTCGTCGTGGCTGAGAACGCCGCGTCGGACCGCATCTACCGTCGCCCCCTCTCCCGCACCCCCGTGACCGACGAGCTCCGGGTCGCCGACCTCATGAGCTCCGAGCACGACGTAAAACGCGTCGATGCCACCGTCATCAAGCCCGCCATGAGTAAACAGACCCCGGAGGTCGTGCCGCTGCCCCTGGCCACGGAAACTCCGGACGTCGAAAAGCTCGGTTACTTCGAGCGCCGGCGGAAAGCAAAAGAAGAAAAAGCGGCCGAGAAGATCCGGCTCGCCGAAGAAAAAGCCAAACAGGCCGAAGAAGAGGCCCGCCTTGCAGAAGAGGCTCGCTTGAAGGCGGAAGCAGAAGCGAAGGCGAAAGCCGAAGAAGAGGCCAAGCTCGCGGAAGAAGCCCGCCTGAAAGCCGAAGCCGAAGCGAAGGCCAAAGCGGAAGCTGAGGCGAAAGCCAAAGCCGAAGAAGAAGCCCGTCTCAAAGCAGAGGCTGAAGCGAAAGCCAAGGCGGAAGAAGAAGCCCGTCTGAAAGCGGAAGCCGAAGCGAAGGCGAAAGCCGAAGAAGAAGCTCGTCTGAAGGCGGAAGCAGAAGCGAAGGCTAAGGCCGAGGAAGAGGCTCGCCTCAAAGCGGAAGCTGAGGCGAAAGCCAAGGCTGAGGAAGAAGCCCGTCTGAAAGCCGAAGCGGAGGCGAAGGCCAAAGCGGAAGAAGAGGCTCGTTTCAAAGCAGAAGCGGAAGCGAAGGCCAAAGCCGAAGAAGAAGCCAGACTGAAAGCCGAGGCGGAGGCGAAGGCCAAAGCCGAAGAAGAAGCCCGCCTCAAAGCAGAAGCGGAAGCGAAAGCGAAAGCCGAAGAAGAAGCTCGCCTGAAAGCCGAAGAAGAAGCTCGCCTGAAAGCCGAAGCCGAAGCGAAAGCCAAAGCGGAAGAAGAAGCTCGTCTCAAAGCAGAAGCGGAAGCGAAGGCCAAAGCCGAAGAAGAGGCTCGCCTGAAAGCCGAAGCCGAAAAAGCGGCAAAGCTGGCGGCTGAGGCGAAACTGATGGAAGAAGCACACGAGTTCTACGGTGTTGTGGAACCCGATGAATACATTGATGCCGAGAGGATTGAAATCTATATGGACCCGAACGTAAACACGATCTCCGTTGGAGGCGCGGTCGTCTCCGATGACCCCGCAAATGAAAACATCGTTGCCGTAGCAGAGGCCGCCGGCGTCAAGGTGGAGAACCTTGTCTCTCTGGTCGCCGAAGGCAACGCGCCGCTGGTCTTCGAATTCGCGGACCCGGCCGAGCGCAATGAAGTCACGCTGCAGAACGTTTACTTCATCAACAGTGACGGCAAAGTGACCATGCCGAGCCGCAAGGACAACGACAACATCCTGGCCTTCGGCAAAGCGTTCATCACGGACGTCTACGGCTTCAAAGCCTTCCTGGACCGGAAATAAACGGCGGTACATCGCCACAGAAACAAAAACCGGAAGACCCGTTCGAGTCTTCCGGTTCTTTTTTGTTCAGCAGACCTTGATGACGCGGAACTTGTCATAGGCATTGAAGTAATGCTTCATGTCCCGGTCTTTCCGGTCGTTGGTGTGGGCTGTGTAGCACCACTTCCCGTTCTTTTCCGTCACGATCGACGAGTGCTCGTACCGGCCGAGAGTGGGCCCGCCCTGGATGACGTAGCCCGCTTTGAGGTTGCGCCGCACGACATCGTCATTCGTCGAAGTGACGGTGTTGTAATGAGGCGCCAGGTATGTGTACAGGTCCTCGACCCGGACCCAGGAGGTGGACACCGCCACCGCGTACTCATAGGGTGCTCTGGCGGTCGCCGAAGGGGAGTTGTAGTAGTACCACTCCTCCGTCGTCGTCTTCGTCCCCGGATTCGTGCCGCGGATGGAGGACGGCGTCATAGAGAGACCGCCGGCGTACAGGGCCTGAGACACAAAGTTGGTGCAGTCCGATCCGGACGTCGGGACACGGTATGCCGGGTTATACTTTTTCGCGTACCTGTGCGCGTAGTCCACGATGGCTTTCTGGTCCAGTGTCGGCCAGAACGGGTCGGTCCCAAAGTCGAATCCCAGCTGACGCAGCGTCTCGAGCGCGTAGCGCAGCAGCTCCGGCACGATGGTGTCCACAAAGTCCTGCAGCGCACTCCAGCTGATGAGTTGCGAGAGGTCCAGCCCCTCGATCGCCTTCGCCGACGTGAACTGCGAGTACGCCAGCACGGAGGAGTCCTCCGCCTCGTCGACGAGCCACCTGCAGATGTCCCGGTACAGCTTCTTCGCCGCCGGGTCCTCCGCAGTCTCCAGATCTTTCACCGTACACTGGGGCGATACACCCATCCCCCGCAGCACCTTCGTCAAACGGGTGACCTCGGCACGGACCCAGGTCTGCTGCCGGGCCGCGACCGTGTCGAGGAACGCCTGGTAGGTGTGCTCCTTTTTCATCGCGTCTACCGTGGAGCGGTTCAAAACGAGCGCGTCTTCAATAAGCTGTTCCGTCTGTTTCTCTTGCGCTGTCAGCCCGTCCGCCGTGACCGCCAGGCCCGGCACGACACAGGCGTAAACCAGCACAAGCGTCAATAACAGGCTGATCATCGCCCGGCAAATCGATCGACTTCTCATATCAGGTCCTCCCGTATTCTTTGCTATTTTCAGTATATCAAATAATCTCGCATTCCCCAAACCACAGAGCTCGGCAAACTGGAATTTGCCGCAGTTTCCATGATTTACCGCCTGTTTCCCTGATTTTGGCAAAAGAGGCGGTAAACAACGGGGCACTTTTCGAAGTTGGAAGTCGAAATTACCGCCTGTTTTCCCGATTTGTTGAAAATAGGCGGTAATAATTTGGGCTCTTTTCGGAGTGGTCAAACAAAAATACCGCCTGTTTTCTCTATTTCAAAGAATTAGGCGGTAAAAAGCCGGAGAATCTCTTGTTTGGGCGCTTGATTTTACCGCCTGATTTCTTGATTTAGGCTTTTTAGGCGGTAAAATACGATAGCTCTAGGTAGCGTCCATATAATGGTGTAAAAACAAAAAGGAGCCATGGGCTCCACCTTCAGGTATAATGTTAATAACCACAAAAACATGACTGGAGGTTTCGCACATGACTCTTAATGATTTTACTACAAATCGAGATGAAACACT
>JAFRHS010000033.1 GCA_017433225.1 Clostridia bacterium | reverse complement strand
GTGCCACGAACCTCGTCACCGGCATCGCCACCGCTATGCTGGACTCCATCCCGGTCGTCGCCATCACCGGCAACGTCGGTCGTCCGATGGTCGGCAAGGACAGTTTCCAGGAAGTCGACATCACCGGCATCACTCTGCCGATCACCAAGCACAACTACTTCGTCAACGATATCGACGAGCTGCCGGAGATCATGCGCGAGGCGTTCAAGATCGCCAAGTCCGACCGCCCCGGCCCGGTCCTCATCGACATCCCGAAAGACATCCAGAATATGTACACGGAGTTCGAGCCGAAGGGCCCGTCCAAAGCCTATGACTCCATCCGTCCGCCGGAAAAACGCATCGAGCAGGCCATCGCCGCCATCAACAAGGCGGAGAAACCGTTCATCTATATCGGCGGCGGCGTCAATGCGGCGGAAGCCTATGACGATGTCATCAAACTCGCCGACAAGATCGACGCGTACATCGGCAGTTCCCTCATGGGCATCTCCTGTGTCCCGAACGAGAACCCGCGTTATCTCGGCATGGTCGGTATGCACGGCCAGTACGCCTCCACCATCGCGCTCGACGACGCGGACCTCGTCATTGCCATCGGCACCCGTTTCTCCGACCGCGTGACGGGGAAGACGACGGAGTTCTGCAAGGAGGCCGCCATCATCCACATGGATGTCGACTTCGCCGAGATCTCCAAGAACGTCACCGCGGATATCGGTGTCAGGGGCGATTTACGGATCTCCCTTCCGATGGTCATCGACGGTGTCGACCGGAAGACACATCCCGAGTGGCGCGCCCATGTGGACGCCCTCGTCGAGAAGGAACAGGGTCTGCACGCCAAGACCCTTGGCGTCGACCCGAAAGACATCATGGATGTCATCAACGATATCAAGTCCGATGACACGGTCGTTGCCACCGACGTCGGCCAGCACCAGATGTGGGCGGCACAGTACCTCAAGTTCCGGAAGCCCCGGAAGTTCGTCACCAGCGGCGGACTCGGCACCATGGGCTTCGGCATGGGCGCGGCAGAAGGCGCCTGTGTGGCGACGAAAGTACCGACCGTCCTCGTCACCGGCGACGGTTCCTTCGGCATGAACCTCAACGAGGTCATGACGTCGGTTCTCTACCATCTGCCGTTGACGGTCGTCATCATGAACAACAAGGTCCTCGGCATGGTCCGCCAGTGGCAGACCCTCTTCTACGGAGAACGCTATTCCAACACGGTGCTCGAAAAACGTGCGCCGGATTACGTCAAACTGGCGGAGGCCTTTGGCGCGGAAGGGGTCGTCACCGAGACCGTCGAAGAGTTCCGCGAGGCCTTTGACAAAGCCTATCACAGTGGGGGAGTCACCCTCATCGACTGCCGGATCGACAAGGACGAGTTCGTCCTGCCGATGATCCCGGCCGGAAAAACGGTCGCCGACATGGTCACCGAGAGAGGAGCGAAATAAGATGGCTGAAGTGAAAAAAGACGAGACCAGATTCGTGATCGCGATCTACGTCGACAACAAGTTCGGCGTCCTGACCCGCGTCACCAGCATGTTCACCCGCCGCGGCTTCAACATCGACGCTCTGACCGTCGGTGTCACCGAGTCGCCCGAGTATTCCCGTATCACGATCTCCATGAGCGGAGACGGTTACGCGAGAGCGCAGATGCTGAACCAGCTGCGCAAACTCCACAACGTAAAGAAAGTCGAGATCCTTGACGAGAAGGACACCATCGAGCGCGAACTGCTGCTCATCAAGGTCAACAATGAGACCTCGCAGCACCAGCTCATCATGAGTACCGTGGACATCTTCAAGGCGAAGATCATCGACTATTCCACGACCACCCTTGGGATCGAAGTCACGGGCGATTCCGACAAGATCGACGCCTTCATCGAGATGATCCGTCCGGTCGGCATCATCGAATCCTGCCGTTCCGGCGTCATCGCTCTCAGCAAGGGCAGCGGAAGCATGCTCGACACGCCCGATCTGTTCTGATAAATCGCGCGGAAACTCTTGCGATTTACGGAAAAGAGCGTATAATCTTTTTCAAGCATTTCAATTTACTCTTTTAAATCAAGAAAAGGGGTTTTATCAACTATGGCTAATCGTATTTTCTATGAGGCAGATTGTGACATCTCCAAACTCGACGGCAAGACCGTTGCCATCATCGGTTACGGTTCTCAGGGCCACGCTCATGCGCTGAACCTGAAAGAGTCCGGCGTCAACGTCATCATCGGTCTCTATGAAGGTTCCAGAAGCTGGAAGAAAGCCGAAGAGCAGGGCATGGAAGTCTACACGGCTGCCGAAGCTGCCAAGAAGGCCGACATCATCATGATCCTCATCAACGATGAGAAACAGGCCAAGCTCTATAAAGAATCCATCGAGCCGAACCTGGAAGAGGGCAACGTCCTTGCTTTCGCGCACGGCTTCAACATCCACTTCGGCTGCATCAAACCGCCGAAATTCGTCGACGTCATCATGATCGCTCCGAAGGCTCCGGGCCACACCGTCCGCTCCGAGTATCAGGCCGGCAAGGGCACTCCGTGCCTCATCGCGGTCGAGCAGGATGCTTCCGGTGAAGCCTGGGATATCGGCCTTGCTTACGCGGCCGGCATCGGCGGCGCCCGCGCGGGTGTCCTCGAGACCACCTTCCGCACCGAGACCGAGACCGACCTCTTTGGTGAGCAGGCTGTCCTCTGCGGCGGCGTCTGCGCTCTGATGCAGGCAGGTTTCGAGACCCTCGTCGAAGCAGGTTATGACCCGAGAAACGCTTATTTCGAGTGCGTCCATGAGATGAAGCTCATCGTCGACCTCATCTATCAGTCCGGTTTCGCAGGCATGCGGTACTCCATCTCCAACACGGCTGAGTACGGCGACTATGTCACCGGTCCGAAGATCATCACTGACGAGACCAAGGCGACCATGAAGAAGATCCTTGCGGACATCCAGGACGGTACGTTCGCGAAGGAATTCCTCCTCGACATGTCCGAGGCGGGTGGCCAGGTCCACTTCCAGGCGATGAGAAAGAAAGCGGCCGAGCATCAGGTCGAGGTCGTCGGCAAAGACGTCCGCGCTCTGTACAGCTGGTCCGACGAAGACAAGCTCATCAACAACTGATCATTTTGGAATGACAGGGCGCAGACCGAAAGGCACTGCGCCCTTTGTGTTAATTTTGGAAGGAGTGTATCGCCATGATCAAAGATACCATCGTCGATGGGTTCCAAAACGCGCCCCATCGCTCCCTGTACAATGCCCTGGGTCTCACCAAGGAAGAACTGAGACGTCCCCTCATCGGTATCGTCAGCTCCTACAACGAGATCGTCCCCGGTCATATGAACCTCGACAAGATCACGGAAGCGGTCCGCATCGGCGTCGCCATGGGCGGCGGCACCCCGATCGTGTTCCCGGCCATCGCCGTCTGCGACGGCATTGCCATGGGCCACGAAGGCATGAAGTATTCTCTCGTTACGAGAGACCTCATCGCGGACTCCACCGAAGCCATGGTCAAAGCCCACGGCTTTGACGGCCTCGTCATGATCCCGAACTGCGACAAGAACGTTCCCGGCCTCCTGATGGCCGCGGCCCGTCTGAACCTTCCCACCATTTTCGTCTCCGGAGGCCCCATGCTGGCCGGCCGCATTGACGGCCACAAGACCAGTCTTTCCAGCATGTTCGAAGCGGTCGGCTCGTACTCGGCCGGCAAGATTTCGGAAGCCAAGCTGAGGGAATACGAAGAAAAGGTCTGCCCGTCCTGCGGTTCCTGCTCCGGCATGTACACCGCGAACTCCATGAACTGCCTGACGGAAGTCATGGGCATGGGCCTCTCCGGCAACGGCACCATCCCGGCGCCGTACTCCGCCCGCATCAAGCTCGCGAAGGAAGCCGGTATGCAGGTCATGGAACTCGTCCGGAAGAACATCCGGGCCAGAGACGTCCTGACCGAAGATGCCATCTGGAATGCCATCACCACCGACATGGCCCTCGGCTGCTCGACCAACACGATCCTGCACCTGCCTGCCATCGCGAACGAGATCGACATGAAGATGGACCTTCGCAAGATCAACGAGATCTCCGAGAACACGCCGAATGTCTGCCATCTGGCTCCGGCCGGTCCCACTTACATGGAGGACCTCAATGAGGCCGGCGGCATCCATGCCGTCCTGAAGCAGCTGGCGGAGGCCGGTCTCATCAACACCGACGTCATGACCTGCACCGGCAAGACCCTGCAGGAGAATCTCGAAGGCGTCTTCAAGACCGACAACGAAGTCATCCGCGACATGGACAACCCGTTCACGAAGACCGGCGGCATCGCCGTCCTGTACGGCAACCTGGCTCCGGACGGCTGCGTCGTCAAGAGAAGCGCCGTTTCTCCGGAAATGCTCGTCCATGAGGGCCCGGCCCGTGTCTTCGAGAGCGAGGAAGAGGCCATCAAAGCCATCTACGGCAAAGAGATCAACCCCGGCGACGTCGTCGTCATCCGCTATGAAGGTCCCGCCGGCGGCCCCGGCATGAGAGAGATGCTCTCTCCGACCTCCGCCATCGCAGGCGCCGGCCTCGACAAGGAAGTCGCCCTCATCACGGACGGCCGGTTCTCCGGCGCCACCCGCGGCGCTTCCATCGGCCACGTCTCTCCGGAGGCTGCCAACGGCGGTCTCATCGCCTGGGTACACGAAGGCGACCTCATCTCCATCAACATCCCCGAGTACAAGATCGAACTCAAAGTCTCCGAGGAAGAACTGGCAAAGAGAAAGGCCGAAGAGCCGATCAAGACCAAGGACCACATCACCGGTTACCTCAAACGGTATTCGAAGATGGTCTCCTCGGCAGACCGCGGTGCCATCATCAACATCAAGGACTGATCATTCATGGCAAATCTGCAGACACTCATCCGGGACCTCGACACGGTCGTCGTGTTCCGCCATGTGGCGGAAACGCCCGTGCTGCGCGCGTTTCGCGCGCTGGACGGAAGCTGTGGCGATGGATCGCCCAACCCCACGAGTGCATATACCGATTTCGTGACGGAACTGTTCCGTACGCATTACAACTTCTCGGACTTCCTGCTCGATGCAGTGGCGGAGGACGAGAACCAATACGTGAACCTGCGCGCCAGGGGAGAAGCGGTCTCGGCCGTTCTGCAGACCTGTGTCGGGGAAGAACTGAAGCTGTTCCAGCAGCTGTCGGACCTGACGACGGAAGATGTCCAGAAGTTCGTCCATCAGAGGGACACGAGCCGCATCAAGGGGTTCCTGCCGCCCTTCGAGACGACGAAACGGGACTTTGCCAAAGCCTATGAGGAGCGCATCGCGAAGATCCGCACCACCGGCTACGGCATGTATGCCCACCACAACATGTTCCGGCTCGAAGGGGAGGAGATCGTTCCCATCACCTCACCCGATACCAGAGTCCTTGCGGACCTTTACGGGTACGAGCGTGAGAAGGAGCAGCTCCTCACGAACACCCGCGCGCTGCTCGAAGGAAAACCTGCCGCCAACACGCTGCTCTACGGGGCGGCCGGCACCGGCAAGTCGTCGTCCGTCAAGGCGATCACCAATGAACTTGCCGGGGAGGGCCTGCGGCTCCTCGAACTGAAGAAGAGCCAGCTGCACGACATCCCGAAGGTCATGGAAGCGCTGAAGGACAACCCGCTCAAATTCATCATCTTCGTCGACGACCTGTCGTTCCAGAAAGACGATGACAATTTCGCGACCCTGAAAGCCATTCTCGAAGGCTCCGCCTCCGTCAAAGCGCCGAACACCGTCATCTATGCCACCAGCAACCGGCGGCATCTGGTGCGGGAGAGTTTTGCCGACCGGGAAGGGGACGACATCCACCGCAACGACACCATACAGGAGACCATGTCTCTGTCGAGCCGGTTCGGTCTGACCATCCTCTTCAACAAGCCGTCGAAACCCGACTATCTTGCTATCGTGAGGTCGCTCGCAAAAGCCAAGGGCATCGAGATGGATGAGGATGAGCTGGAAAAACAGGCGTCGGCATTCGCCATCCGCAAGGGAGGCGCCACGCCGAGAGCAGCCGAACAGTTCACGAACAGCCTTCTGGCGAAATAAACATTCCAAAACACAACGACCTGCATCCCTCTGCTGCGGCAGAAAGGGAAGCGGGTCGTTTTTATTGTCTTTATAATTAAATAATGCTATAATATTTTGAATATTTAATAGAGTGGAAGTCTGTCCATTCGGAGAAAGGAGCAGCGCATATGAGGATCCTCGGCATCGACCCCGGGTACGCCATCATCGGATGGGGCATCCTGGACTACGAGAAGAACAGGTTCTCGGTCGTCGACTACGGCGCCATCACGACACCGGCCGGTATGGCTTTCCCGCAGCGGCTCCAATGCATCGATGACGACATCCGGTATCTCCTGAAGAAGTATGAGCCGGAAGCGCTCTCCATGGAGAAACTGTTCTTCACGAACAACAAGACGACGGGCATCGACGTCGCGCAGGCGAGAGGCGTCCTTCTCCTGGCGGCCGCTCAGGCGGGGCTCGACATCCACGAGTACAACCCGATCCAGGTCAAACAGGGCGTCGTCGGCTACGGCAAAGCCGAAAAGAAACAGGTCATGGAGATGACCCGGGTCATCCTCGGACTCCCCGAAGTCCCGAAACCCGACGACACCGCCGATGCCCTGGCGCTGGCCATCTGCCACGCCCATGTCGGAGGCTCCACCTTAGGATCTCTGGAAAGCAATTCCAGAAGACCTTTAAAAGTAAGAAAAGGCATCTAGCCCAAAAGTTTCCCCTGAGGAGAATAGAGGGCTGCCAAGAACACCTCTTATGATGAATACCTTGAGCGGACGCACCGACCTTCGACGAAGGGGAAAGCTTTTGGGCGAACGCTCTGAACGGAGACGTTTATGATTTACAGTATTACCGGCGAACTGGTCTACGCCGACCCGAACATGGCGGCGGTCAATGTGAACGGCATCGCCTTCCAGTGTGACATCTCGCTGAACACGTTCCAGCACCTCGGGTCGAACGGCTCGACGGTCACTCTCTATACCTACATGAATTTCAAACAGGACGGGGTCGACCTCCTCGGCTTCTATGACCGCTCCGAAGTGGACGCCTTCAAAATGCTGACCGGCGTCTCCGGCGTCGGCCCGAAGGCGGCTCTGGCCATCCTGTCCGAAATGGACCCCGCCAAACTGACTCTGGCCATTGCGGCGGGCGACTATAAAGCCATCACACGGGCAAAGGGCGTCGGCCCGAAAGCGGCCCAGCGCATCGTCCTCGAACTGAAGGACAAGGTCGCGAAGGGCCTCGAGGGCGGGAACGCCTCCGACACGTTCGTCGCCGCCGCGACCGCCACGGCCGCCGGCAACAGCAACGCGGCAGACGCCGTCGGCGCGCTCGTCATGCTGGGGTACAGCCAGTCCGAAGCGGCCATCGCCGTCGGCAAACTGGACCAGACCCTGTCCACCGAAGAACTCATCAAACAGGCCTTGAAACAATTAGCGTAAGGAGCACCGAGAATGTTCACAGAAGACATGGATTTTGAAAGCCGTCTCGTCACCCCGGAATTCACCGGCACCGAAGACGACTCCCTGGAACTCTCCCTGCGTCCCCGGGCGCTGAAGGATTATCTGGGCCAGGAAAAAGCAAAAGAGAATCTGAAAATCTACATGGATGCCGCCAAGGGCAGAGGGGAATCCCTCGACCACGTCCTGCTCTACGGCCCTCCCGGACTCGGCAAAACGACACTCGCCGGCATCATTGCCGCGGAGATGGGCGTCGACATCCGCGTCACCTCGGGACCGGCCATCGAGAAACAGGGAGACCTCGCGGCTCTGCTCACGAACCTCAACGAGGGCGACGTCCTCTTCATCGACGAGATCCATCGCCTCTCCCGTCAGGTCGAGGAGATCCTCTACCCGGCGATGGAGGACAATGCCATCGATATCATCATCGGCAAAGGGCCGTCCGCCCGTTCCATCCGCCTCGAACTGCCGCACTTCACACTGGTCGGCGCCACGACCCGGATGGGTCTGCTGTCCGCTCCCATGCGTGACCGTTTCGGCGTCATCCTGCGCCTCGAACTGTACTCTCCGGAGGAGCTGTCGCAGATCGTCAAGCGGAGCGCGCAGATCCTAGGCATCGAGATCGACCCCGAAGGGGCAGAGGAGATCGCCTGTCGTTCGAGGGGCACACCGCGGATCGCCAACCGCCTCCTGAAACGGGCGAGAGACTTCGCGGAAGTCGTCGGCAACGGCGTCATCACGAAGGAAGACGCGAACCTCGCGCTGTCCCGGATGGAGATCGACGCTCTCGGTCTCGACAACATCGACCGCATGCTGCTGACCGCCATGGTCCGCAACTACAACGGCGGCCCCGTCGGCCTCGACACCATCGCGGCGGCCATCGGCGAAGACCCGACCACCATCGAGGACGTCTATGAGCCGTACCTCATGCAGATCGGCTTCCTGTCCCGGACGCCCCGCGGCAGGATGGTCACGCCCGCCGGTTACCGGCATCTGGGGATGCCCATGCCCGGCAACGCGGCCAATGCCGATGACGACCAACTGACACTGTAAGGAGACACGCATTCCATGCGAAACACCATAGACTGGAAGGATTACGAACTGCTCGACACGTCCGACGGCGAGCGGCTGGAGCGCTGGGGAGACATCATCCTCATCCGCCCGGACCCGCAGGTCATCTGGAAGACGCCGAAACAGCATCCGCTGTGGAAAAAGGCGGACGCCCGTTACCACCGTTCGAGCAAGGGCGGCGGACAGTGGGAGGTCTACCACAACTTCCCGGAGGAGTGGGATATCTCCTACAAAGACCTCACCTTCAAGATCAAACCCATGGGGTTCAAACACACCGGGCTCTTCCCGGAACAGGCGGTCAACTGGGACTACCTGCGGGATGTCATCAAGGCGTCCGGAAGAGACGATGTAAAGGTGCTGAACCTCTTCGCCTATACCGGCGGTGCCACCGTCGCGGCGCTGAAAGCGGGTGCCTCTGTGTGCCACGTCGACGCGTCCAAGGGCATGGTGGCCTACGCAAAGGACAACGCCCGGCTCTCCGGAGTCGCGGACCGGCCGGTCCGCTGGCTCGTCGATGACTGCCTCAAGTTCGTCCAGCGCGAGATCCGCCGCGGAAACAAGTACGACATCATCATCATGGACCCGCCCTCCTACGGGAGAGGCCCCGGCGGGGAAGTCTGGAAGCTCGAGGAGAAGATCTACGAATTCGTCTCCACCTGTGAACAGGTCCTGTCCGACGACCCGCTTATGGTCCTCATCAATTCCTATACCACCGGCCTCAGCCCGTCCGTCATGCAGTACATCCTCGGCAGCGTCATCGTACCCGGCCACGGAGGAAGTGTCACCTGCGACGAGATCGGCCTGTCGACCACCCAGACCGGCATGTGCCTGCCCTGCGGAGCATCCGCCATCTGGAAAAAAGACTGACTCTGACGAAGGGAGTCCCCATGAACGAACACAACAGGGAAGCGGTCATCCGGTTTCAGGATGTGAGCTTCACGTATGAAGAACTGCCCGAAGGCACGGCGGAAGCGTCGGCGAGAGCCTCCGGGGTCCGTATGGCGATCGACCATCTGAACCTCGAGATCTACGACGGAGAGTGTGTCGCGGTCCTCGGCCACAACGGCTCCGGCAAGTCCACGTTCGCCAAGCTCTGCAACGGCATCATCGTACCGGACTACGGCGATGTACTGGTCTACGGCATCAATACCCGCGAAGAAGACAGGCTCCTGGAACTCCGCCAGAAAGTCGGCATGGTCTTCCAGAACCCGGACAACCAGATCGTGGCCACCGTTGTCGAGGAAGATGTCGCGTTCGGCCCCGAGAACCTCGGGTTTCCGCCGGAGGAGATCCGTGCCCGTGTCGACAGCGCCCTGAAAGCCGTCGGCATGTACAAGCACCGGGGCAAGGAACCGCACAAGCTGTCCGGCGGACAGAAGCAGCGGGTCGCCATCGCCGGCATCCTCGCCATGAAACCGGAGTGCATCCTCTTCGACGAGTCCACCGCCATGCTGGACCCGAAGGGACGCCGTTCCATCATGCGGATCATCCGCAAGATGCACGACGAGATGGCAAAAACGGTCGTCTACATCACCCATTACATGGAGGAGGCGGCCGCGGCCGACCGGGTCATCGTTATGGAAGGCGGAAAAGTCATCGATGACGGCACCCCGTACGAAGTCTTCTCAAACATCGAGAAGATCCGCTCCGTCGGGCTCGACGTACCCCAGTCGACGGAACTGGCCGCTCTTCTGAGAGAAGACGGCATGGACCTCCCCGGAGACATCCTGACGACGGAAGAGTGCATCGCGGCACTGACAAAAACACTGACACGCTAAAGGAGCCTACGCCGTGGCGATTCTGAAAACGGAACACCTGACCTACTCCTATTCCACGGGCACTCCCTTTGAAGTGACCGCAATAGAAGACATCAACATCGAAATAGAACCCGGCGAACTGGTGGCGGTCATCGGCCACACCGGTTCGGGCAAGAGTACCCTCATCCAGCACTTCAACGGTCTGTTGAAACCGCAGTCCGGCAAGGTCTATGTGGACGGGCAGGACATCTGGGAGAGCAAGAAGACCCTGCGGGCCAGCCGGTTCGCGGTGGGCCTCTGCTTCCAGTACCCGGAGTACCAGCTCTTCGAAGAGACCGTCTACAAAGACATCGCCTTCGGTCCGAAAAACATGAAGCTTTCGGAAGAGGAGATCGACCGCAGAGTGCGGGAAGCGGCCCGGTTCATCGGCGTCACCGACGACATGCTCGAGAAGTCTCCCTTCGACCTCTCGGGCGGTGAGAAACGCCGCGTGGCCATTGCCGGTGTCATGGCGATGGAGCCGAAGATCCTCATCCTCGACGAGCCCACCGCCGGTCTCGACCCCCGCGGCCGGGACATCATCCTGGGGCTCATCCGCAACTACCGGGAGGAGACCGGACGCACTGTCATGATCGTCTCCCACAGCATGGACGACGTCGCGAAGATCGCCACGAAAGTCCTCGTCATCAATGACCGCCATGTGGCGATGTACGGCACGGTGCCCGAGATCTACGCCCGTTCGGAAGAACTGGTCGCCATGGGTCTCGACATCCCGCAGGTCACGAAGGTCTTTCTCGGGCTCAAAGAGAACGGCATCCCCGTCCGCACGGACATCTTCACCGTGGAACAGGCGAGAGCCGAGCTCCGCGCACTTCGGGAGAAGGGGGTGCTCGCATGGTAAAAGACATCACCATCGGCCAGTACTTCCCCGGACAATCGGTCATCCATCGGCTGGACCCGCGGATGAAGCTGGTGCTGACCCTGTTCTTCATCATCTTCATCTTCTTCTGTCACAACTTCTGGTCGCTCGGACTCATGGTGCTGGCGCTCGGCGTCACCGTCGCGCTGTCCCGCATCTCCATCCGGACCATTCTGAGAGGCATCAAGCCCGTCGTCATCATCATCCTGTTCACGGCGGTCCTGAACGTCCTTTACATCCGCACCGGAGACCTCCTCTGGGAGTGGAAGTTCCTCCACTTCTACACGGGCGGCATCTACACCGCCATCTTCATGGTCATCCGCATCCTGGCGCTCATCGTTGCCAGTTCGCTTCTGACCTATACCACATCGCCCACGCTCATCACCGATGCCATCGAACGGCTGCTGTCTCCACTGAAATTCATGCGCAGCGGCGTCCACACGATCGCCATGATGATGACCATCGCGCTGCGGTTCATCCCGACCCTCATCGAGGAGTTCGACAAGATCACGAGCGCGCAGAAGGCGAGAGGGGCAGACCTCGAAACGGGCAACATCCTCGAGAGGACCCGTGCCCTCATCCCGGTCTTCATCCCGCTGTTCATCACGAGTTTCCGCAGAGCGTACGAACTGGCCTATGCCATGGAGTGCCGCTGCTACCACGGCTATGAAGGCCGGACCCGCATGCGGCAGATGAAGCTCGAGGCGAGAGACTACATCGCGCTGCTCCTCGTGGCGGCGGTCCTCACGGGCATCATTCTTTTGAACCATTTCTTTGGACGGTTAGTATGAGAACACTGTTACTGACCCTTCGGTTCCTCGGGACCAACTACCACGGGTGGCAGGTCCAGGAGAACGCGAAGAGCATCATGGAAGAAGTCCAGGATGCGGTGGAAGCGCTGTTCGGCCAGCGGGATCCCGTCACGGGCTGTTCCCGGACGGACACCGGTGTCCACGCGGAGATGTTCTGCTGTACGCTGCGTACGGAGAACCCCATCTCCTGTTACCGGCTCATCGCCGGCATGAATGCCAAGCTGCCGGAGGACATCGCAGTTTCGGACTGCATCGAGGTCCCCGACGACTTCCACCCCCGGTATGACGCCACGGCGAAACAGTACCGGTACCGCATCTGGAACGGCAGGGCACGCAATCCCTTCTGGGAGGGCCGTGCCCACTATGTCCATCCGCCTCTTGACGTGGACCGGATGAACGAAAACGCGAAGGACTTTCTCGGGACCCACGACTTCACGTCCTTCACGAACAGCAAAGAAGTCATCAACGACAACGTCCGCACCGTGCGCCGCGCGGAAGTCTTCCGGGAGGGCGAGTGCATCGTCTTTCTCGTCGAAGCGGACGGGTTCCTTTACAATATGGTCCGCATCATGGCCGGCACACTGCTGGCGATCGAGACCGGGCAGAGAGAGCCGGGGAGCATCCCCGCCATCCTGGAAGCCCGGGACCGCAATGCGGCAGGGAAGACAGCACCGGCCTGCGGGCTCTACCTGCACCGGGTATTCTATGAAAAAAGGGAGGACATCGCATGGAACGACTGAAGCGTCTGCTGAGAGGTGAGATCTCGGACAGGACGAGCCGCATCCTGAAGATCATTGCGGTCGTCGTCCTCCTGCTCATGCTCTTCGTCATGGCCGTGTCCCAGATCCGCGGGTCCAAGATGTCGACGGTGAGAGACAGTTACAACAACTTCTTCTCCTCGGTCGGCGGAGGCGGCGGGTTCCCGTATCAGGTCAACTCGAGCAACATCAAAAAAGTGGACGTCCTGAACGGGGACATCTACATCCTCTACAACGACCGCAGCGTTGCCCTCGACGGATCCGCCAAGGAGATCCGCTCGTTCGAGCACGCATATGCGACACCGGCCCTCTCCATGAGTACGGACCGCGCGCTCATCTATGACCGGGGCGGGAACGGATTCCGGATCGAGAACCGGACGGAATCGCTCTTCGAGGGCGCGACGTCCGAAGGGGAGGACATCATCACCGCCAGTATCGGCAAGAAGGGGAATATCGCCTTCGGCACTCTCTCCGGGTCCGCCACCTCCCGGCTGACGGTCTGGAACAGCACTTATGACAAGAAAGTCTTTGTCTGGAACTGCTCCGACTATTCGATCACCTCGACCGCGCTGTCGGACAACGGCAAATATGTCGCGGTCTCCGTCATGGGGGCCAAAGACGGTGAGACCTACTCGAAGATCTATGTGTTCGATTTTGAATACTCCGACCCGGTCTCCGAGACCGAGTACCCGGGCACCGCGATGCTGGCCGTCAACTTCTCCGACAACGACACGGTCGTCGGAGTGGGGGACAACAAGATCAGTTTCCTGAAGGGCCTCAAAAAGAACACCGAAGTCGATTACGGATCCAGCTCGCTGTCGACGTTCACCTTCTCTCCGAACGGCCGGACCATTCTGGTCCTCGCGGAGTACGGCAGCCAGAACCATCAGCTGCTGCGGTGTTACACCGAAGGCGGACGGAATGCCTTTGAAGAGCCCTACGATGTGTTCATCAAGACCGTTTACGCATCCGACTCCCGGATCTCGGTCCTTACAAACGACTACATCGATATCTACGGACTCGGCGGGACACGCCGCAGAGCCCGGGAGGCCGGCCCGAGCGCTATCCTCGCGTTCACCAACGGCCGCACCAGCTATTCTTATGAGATGGGCGTCATCGACAAGACGTCCCGCATGAAGAAACAGCCGGAACATCCGGAGCCCAAAGAATAAACTTATTTATTTTTAAGGTACCGTGATATAGTTATTTAAGATTTCTGTCTGTACTCGTGGGGGAGTACAGCTGGAAAGGAATGTTTGCAATGAATGAAAATCTCAAAAAACAGATTGGGAACCTGACGGAAGGAGCCATGACCATCCCGAACCTGCTTTCGGTGATCCGCATCATCCTCATCCCGGTCTTCCTTGTCCTCTTCCTGAAGGGTTCCTACCTCGCTGCGGTCATCGTGCTCGGCATCTCCGGCCTCACCGATACGCTCGACGGCAAGATCGCCCGGGCGTTCCACCAGGTCTCCAACCTCGGGAAACTGCTCGATCCCATCGCCGACAAGCTGACTCAGATCACGCTGGCCATCGCCTATTTCTTCTTTTTCCATGCGTCTGACGACGCTCTGCTCCGGAACGGCAGCTGGCTCTTCTGGATCTTTGTCCTGAAGGAAGTCCTCATGCTCATCGGCGGCATCGTCCTGCTCACACACGATGTCACGCCCCGGGCGGCCATCATGTACGGCAAGGTCGCCACGGTCGCGTACTATGTCGTCATGATCGCGTTACTTCTGTTCTCTCCGGGCTTCGGTGTGTTCCACAACTGGTTCACACTTCCGTCCGTTGCGATCGTCATTCTGGTCGCTATCGCGGCTGTACTCACTCTGATCGCGTTCGGTGCCTATGCGCCGGACCTGCGGCAGATCAGCCAGAAGGCAGATCCTTCCGAAAAATCTAACGGTTAAGGAGCTACTAACATGAAGCAAGTCCTTTGCTCAAAATGCAAAAAGAACCCCGCGGTAGTCTTCATCTCGAAGGTGAACGACACCAAGAACGAACCGGAAGGCTACTGCATCAAATGCGCCATGGAAATGAACATCGGCCCCGTGAAGCACTTCATGGACAACATGGGCATTTCCGCCGACGACATGGACGCCATCACCGAACAGGTGAACGCCATGCTCGGCTTCGACTCCGATGACGATTTCGAAGAGGGTGGGGCCCCGACGATGCCGTCTCTGCAGTCGCTGTTCGGCGCACTCGGAAACCCGGATATGGCTAACGCCTTCCAGGATCCGGAGGCGATCGACGCCATCCCGGAGACGACGGAAGTCGAAGAGCCCGACACGAAGAGCGGCTCCCGCCGTCACCGCAGGAACGGGGACAAGGGGAAGAACAAAAAACGCCGCTTCCTCGGCCTCTACTGCACCGACCTCACAGCGAGGGCCCGAAAAGGGGAACTCGACAACATCATCGGCCGGGAACAGGAGATCGACCGGGCCATCCAGATCCTCTGCAGACGTTCGAAGAACAATCCCTGTCTCATCGGTGAACCCGGCGTCGGTAAGACTGCCATCGCTGAAGGACTCGCGGAACGGATCGCGAACGGGGAAGTGCCGGCCAAACTGGCCGACAAGGAGATCCATCTTCTGGACCTCACCGCTCTCGTGGCGGGCACCCAGTTCCGCGGCCAGTTCGAGAGCCGTGTCAAGGGACTCATCGACGAGGTCAAGTCAGAGGGCAACATCATCCTGTTCATTGACGAGATCCACAATCTCGTGGGCGCGGGCGATGCCGAAGGCAACATGAATGCCGCCAACATCATGAAACCCGCTCTGTCCCGCGGCGAGATCCAGGTCATCGGTGCCACGACGTTCAATGAATACCGTCGGAACATCGAAAAAGACGCTGCGCTCGAACGCCGGTTCCAGCCCATCAAAGTCGAAGAACCGTCCATCGAGGACACGTACCAGATCCTCCTTGGCATCAAGAAATATTACGAGAACTATCACCGCGTGCAGATCTCGGACACGCTGGTCCACCAGGCCGTCGTACTGTCCGAGCGGTACATCACCGACCGGTTCCTGCCCGACAAGGCTATCGACCTTCTCGACGAGGCCTGCACCGCCGCCAACCTGCGCAACAAGGCCATCTCGGAAGCGGAGATCGCGGAGCGCGACCTCGCCGACCTGAAGGCGGACCTCGAAGCGCTGGAAGCGGAGACCGAAAACCCCGATTACGAGGAACAGGCAAAGATCAAGTCGGAGATCCTGGCCGAGGAGTCCAAGCTTCCTGCCTTGCAGGAGGCGGCGAAAGACAACCAGGTCACCGAAGCGGACCTCGGCAAAGTCATCCAGCTCTGGACCGGCGTCCCGGCGTCCAAGGTCATCGAGTCCGACATCCGGAAACTCGCTCACCTCGAAGAGGCGCTCCGTGATAAAGTCAAGGGTCAGGATGAAGCCATCCACGCGGTGGCCAACGCGGTCAAACGCAGCCGCATTCAGATCAATGCCCGCCGGAAACCGGCGTCCTTCATCTTCGTCGGACCCACCGGTGTCGGTAAGACGGAACTCGTCAAGCAGCTGGCGAACCAGCTCTTCGACACGCCCGAGACCCTCATCCGTCTCGACATGTCCGAATTCATGGAGAAGTTCAGCGTCTCCCGGATCATCGGTTCGCCGCCCGGTTACGTTGGCTACGACGAGGCCGGCCAGCTGACCGAGAAGGTCCGCCGGAAACCGTACTCCGTCATCCTCTTCGACGAGATCGAGAAGGCACATCCCGATGTCATGAACATCCTCCTGCAGATCCTCGACGAAGGACGGATCAACGACGCGCAGGGGAGAACGGTAGACTTTTCGAACACCGTCATCGTCATGACCTCCAATGCCGGCAGCCAGTTCAAGGACACGTCCCTCGGCTTCGGCACGAGTAAAGCGGAGCAGAACCGCGACCACGCCATGAAGGCGCTGCGGGAGTTCCTCCGCCCCGAGTTCATCGGCCGTGTCGACGAAGTCGTTCTCTTCAACGATCTCTCCGACAAGGACTATGAGGACATCGCCGTCCTGATGATCGGTGAGCTCATCGATCCGCTGAAAGACAAGGGGATCCTCCTCTCTTACGACGGGGCGCTTCCGGCTGCATTGCGCGAGAGAATGGACAGCACGGTCCGTGGCGCGCGCGACCTCCGAAACGTCATCCGACGCAACATCGAGGACCCCATCGCGGACCTCATCATCAGCGCGGACGGGGCTCCTGTGAGCCACATCCATGTGGGTGTCGAAGACGGTGAGATCACCGTGAAGTCACTGTAAATATTTATTGACATGCGACGGTCGTTACTATATAATAATGACCGTCGCAATTCACTTGCGGGTGTAGTTCAATGGTAGAATTCCAGCCTTCCAAGCTGGTTACGTGGGTTCGATTCCCATCACCCGCTCCAACACATATGCGCCAGTAGCTCAGCTGGATAGAGCAACTGCCTTCTAAGCAGTGGGTCAGGGGTTCGAGTCCCTTCTGGCGTGCCATTTTTGCGATATATGGTGGACGTAGCTTAGTTGGTTAAAGCGCCAGATTGTGGCTCTGGAGACCGAGGGTTCGAATCCCTCCGCCCACCCCACTACAGCAAAAGGGCCGCCCACATCATGTCGGGCGGCTTTTTTCATACACAGGGGTGTAGCCAAGCGGTTAAGGCAACGGACTTTGACTCCGTGACTCGTGCGTTCAAATCGCACCATCCCTGCCAGGCAGTCCGGGAACGTTTCCCGGACTGTTCTTTTTTGTTTGGTTTCTCAGAACGTAAAGTAAATAGGTGCACATTTTCATGTGGTTTAGGCTTTTTTCGGTCACATAGTTGTCATATGTCTATTGTCATGTTGTCCGAATGTCCGTATAATATAACAGTCCTGTTATTGTATGTATGGATCCGAACAACCACCCGTTTGAAATGATTTGGAGATGAAACAAATGAAAAAGACAGTACGCAAGGCCGTGTCCGTCCTGCTGACGATGGTTTTGATGGTCTCTGCTGTTGCAGTGACCGCATTTGCCGCCAACCGGAACAACGTCAAGCATTACGGCACTTATGTTTGTGTCGGCGACAGCGTCGCCTCCGGCTTCGGACTTCCCGACTACAACAGACGCGGGAAGAAGATCATTTACAAGACACGTATCAAAGGCTCCTATGCCGACCACATTGCCCGCGACACCGGAGCGAAGTTTTATTCTCTCGCATATCCCGGCTTCACGTCCGGTTCGCTTCGTTATGAACTCGATCCCGGTTACCGGATGAAGTGGTGGGAAGAGCAGGAGCTCGCGAACTTCACCGGTAACGTCTACACGAAGAAGTGGCTGGACAAGGAGAAATCCCATATCCGGAGCACGATCGCCAAGGCAGACCTCATCACGATCGACATCGGTGTCAATGACTCCTGGTACGGCACGATCGCCCTCATCTATGCCATCGCCGAAGAAGGCAAGATCAGAGGCTCGGCTCCCCGTAAGACCCTGGAACAGGAACTGAATGAATACGGCTCCTGGGGCACGGTCGTCCGCAATGCGATGTATTACCTCGCCGGCTTTGCCGAGAACCCGCAGCTGTGGGCCAAGTTCTGGTCTGCATGGATCGAGAACCTGTCCACTTACTTCGTCCAGTATCAGCAGAACTACAACGCCATCATCCGCTCGATCTACCGACTGAACCCGGATGTCACCATCGTTGCGCTCTCCAGCGCCAACTCGTTCAAATTCCTGAACTTCACCCCGGGACGCGCTTCCGGTTCTTACAAGCTCCGGTTCATGGATCGCCCGGTCGAGGTCGACCTTCCGTATGTCGGTACGGTCGCACTTCCGGATACCGTCCATCTCGGTCTGAACCCGGTCTCCAACACCACGCAGAACCTCTATGACTTCTTCTATGAGCCGGTCCGCGAGATCTGGCAGTACAAGAAGCCCGGCCAGTATTACTATGCCGACGTGTCCGAGTATGAACTCATCAAGCGGAACCTCGCAGTCCCGATGTACGAGTTCATGTCCCTCGATGACTCCGGCTTCAACCCGCATCCGACCCTGAAGGGCAGCCGGTACATCGCCGACTGTGTCGAAAAGGTCCTGCCGGCCCGCAAGTAATTAACAAATGAAAACTCCCGGGAAAAGTCCCGGGAGTTTTTTTGGTTTTTTATCCATGTATAAAGAAAAAGTATTGAAAAACTAAACACGCTTAAACTATAATATAAAGTGCTATTATAGCTTGACTGGCTATATGACTCGAATTGATACAAACAAAAACACAAAAATCAGAATTGACAAACTGGAGATGAAACAATGAGAAAGACAACGAAAAAGATCGTTGCTGTCCTCAGCCTGATCGCGATCATGGTCTCGGCCATGTCCGTCAGCGCTCTGGCGGCCACCCGAAACGATGTCAAACAGTACCCGGTCTATGTCTGCCTCGGAGACAGCGTGGCCTCCGGCTTCGGCCTGCCTGACTACAACAGACGCGGCAAAGTCCTGGTCTATCGCAAGAACATCCAGGGCTCTTACGGCAACCTGCTTTCCAAGGATGTCGGCGCCACGAGATATTATCCCTGCGGATATCCGGGCTTCACTTCCGCGATTTTCCGCTATTGCCTGACGGACAACTATACTCCGCGCGAGTGGGAGATCAATCAGCTTCAGAATTTCTCGTATAACGATTATTCTCCGGAAGTTCTCAACAGAGAGAGAACGCATATCCGGAACGCGGTTGCAAAAGCCGACCTCATCACCGTCGACCTCGGTGTCAACGACACCTGGTACAGCACTATCGCGCTCGTCTATGAGATCGCCAAATACGGCACCGTCGTCGGTGTGGATCCGCGCAAGACCCTCGCCGAGGAACTTGCCATCTACGGCTCCTGGGGCACGGTTGCCCGCAACGCCATGTACTACCTTGCCGGCTTCGCTGAGAACCCGCAGCTGTGGGCCACCTTCTGGGGCTGGTGGGTCGATAACCTTTCCACTTACTTCCTGCAGTATCAGGCGAACTTCGACGCCATCATGGAAGGCATCTTCCAGCTGAACCCCGACGTCACCGTCGTCAACCTCGCGAGCGGCAACTCGTTCCGCTGCCTCAGCATCATCCCGGGCGTCCGCTCCGGTTCCCTGAAGCTTCAGTGGATGGATAAGCCGGTCCAGGTCGACCTTCCGTTCGTCGGCACCTTCACGCTGCCGAACTTCGTCCATGTCAGCGAGAACCCGATCGCCAATGTCACGGGTGTCATGTATGACTTCTTCTATGAGCCCATCCGCCAGGCATGGACCGTGAAGAAACCCGGACAGGTCTACTATGCAGACGTCACCGACTACGAGATGATCATGAAGAATCAGATCACCATCCCGATGTACGAGTTCATGTCGATGGACGACTCCGCATTCAACCCGCACGCCACCCTTGCCGGTAACCGCTATATGGCGGACAAGATCCTTGAGGTCCTGCCGACCCGGTAATTACAGGCTGGTTACAATTTAGAAACGAATGGCACCTCGGCTACCCCCGGGGTGTCTTTTTATGCTAAAATAGATGAAAACTAACAGGAGCCAGTATATGATCCGTTTTCTTGAACGCATGACCCCGGAACTCCGGGACGAGCTTCAGGCTTTCTGCGCGGGCAGCGTGTTCGGTGTGAAGGCGCTGGGCCCGGTGCTCTCTTACGGCCTCGGCTACGACTTTGTCACGGCCTGGGAGCAGCGGGACGAGGCGGGTCATCTGACGGCGTTCCTGTCGAAGTATTACGGGACCGTTACGGTCCACCTGTCTCCCTTGGGCGATGTACCGGAAGTGCATGCCTTTCTCCGGGCCATCGGCTTCGGCGCCCTCGTGGGCCCGGCCGCTGTCTTCGGAGAGTACCTGCCGGAAGGAGAGACCGGGTGTGTCATGAGCCTTCCGAAGGGCGCGGCGTGTATCGCCAAAACGGCAGAGCCGGGTACGGTCGAACTGGTCCGGGACGGGGAGTATCGGAGTTTTTATGACGTCCTGACCGGTGCGAACCCCGGTTACGTGGCGGAGGATTACGGCGAGTTCCTGACGGACTTTTCCCACCGGGTACGGCACGGTACTGCGAGCTCGGTACTGCTGAAGGCAGAGGGCTCTCCGGTGTCCACCGCGGCGGCACTGGTCATTACAGAGGCCGATGTGTTCCTTGGCGCTGTGTCGACTCTGCCGGAGGCGAGGGGGCACCATTATGCGGGCACCTGCATCCGGGCACTCTGTGACCGGTTCCCGGACCGCCGCATCTTCCTGATGTGCCGGCCCGAAAAGCGGGCGTTTTATGAACATCTGGGTTTCGAGAAGACCGACGACTATCTGGAAGTTTCTTCCAGTCGAAAATGAGTGAGGAACAGAAGCTATGTTAGAACAGACCTACCAAGTCCTGAAAAGCGGGACCGATATCCGCGGCATCGCGGCGGACGGTGTCCCGGGACAGGAGATCCAGCTGACCGATGAAGTGGCGCACAATATCGGGTATGGATTTGCCTGCTGGCTCGAAGACCGGATCACTCCGGCTCACGGTGCCGCCTTTACGGTCGCGGTCGGGCACGACTCCCGGATCTCGGCAGACCGTCTGACGAAGGCGCTCATCGAGGGCCTGACGCTGGCCGGTGTGAACGTCAAGAAATGCGGGCTGTCTTCGACTCCCGCCATGTTCATGACGACCGTGAACTTCGACTGCGATGCGGCGGTCGAGATCACCGCGAGCCATCACCCGTTCAACCGCAACGGGTTCAAATTCTTCACAAAACAGGGCGGCATCGAGAGCGCCGATGTCAGCGAGATCCTGACACTTGCCGAAAATGCGCCGAAAGAACCGGCCATGGAACCCGGCATCGTGACGGACACGCCCTACATGAACAACTATGCGGAACACCTTCGGAACATGATCTGTGAGGGGATCAACGCGGACGACTACGCACGGCCGCTGCGGGACTTCCGAATCGCGGTCGATGCCGGGAACGGCGCCGGCGGTTTCTATGCGACGAAGGTCCTCGAACCCCTCGGTGCGGACATCACCGGCAGCCAGTTCCTGGAGCCGGACGGCATGTTCCCGAACCATGTCCCGAACCCGGAGGACCCGACCGCCATGAAGGCCATCTCTGAATCGGTCCTGAACAACGGATGCGACCTCGGCATCATTTTCGATACCGATGTCGACCGCTCGGCCTGCGTCGATGAAAAGGGCAGAGAGATCAACCGCAACGCGCTCATCGCCCTGGCATCCGCCATCGCCCTCGAAGACAATGAGGGCGGCACCATCGTGACCGACTCCGTGACCTCTTCCGGACTCAAGATCTTCATCGAGGAGACCCTCGGCGGAAAACACTGCCGCTTCAAGCGGGGCTACAAGAATGTCATCAATGAGGCGAAACGCCTCAATCTCGAGGAGACGACCAATGCGCCGCTCGCCATCGAAACGTCCGGCCATGCCGCCATGCGGGAGAACTATTTCCTCGACGACGGCGCGTACCTTGCGACGAAGATCATCATCAAAGCGGCTCAGCTGAAACGGGAAGGGAAGGTCCTCGGCGACCTCATCGCCGACCTGCAGGAACCGGTGGAAGCGGAAGAGTTCCGCCTGCAGATCCTGCCGGAGAACTTCCGGGAGATCGGCCAGAGCGTCATCAACGACCTTGCGGCGGTGGTCTCCGAGTCAGACGACTATGTCGTGGCGCCCGACAATGCGGAGGGCATCCGCGCTTCCAAGCCGGAAGTGGACGGATGGTTCCTGCTCCGCCTCTCGGTCCATGATCCCGTTATGCCCCTGAACATCGAAAGCAATACGCCGGGCGGCGTGGAAAATATCCTGCGGGACCTTCGGGCCTTCTTCCGTGTCTATGAAGTGCTCGATTCCGAGTGCCTGCAGAAGTGAGTCTGGGTGAACAGTATGGATTTGAAACAATTGAAACAGGGTTCTTACGAGGACCTGGAGTTTGCCAAAGTCGACCATTCGCGTGAAGCTGTCAGCGGCTTTCCGGAAGTCGTATTCTGTGAGCGCAAGACGGAGGACCAGGTCTCGCAGATCATGAAGGCGATCTACGACCGGAGCGGTCTCGTGCTCGGGACCCGTGCCAATGCCGCGCAGTACGATGCGGTCAAGGCAGTACTGCCGGATGCCGTGTTCCACGAGAACGCGAACGTCATCACGGTGGGTGAGCCGAGAGAGCAGATCGGCAACGTGGCCATCTGTACCGCCGGCACCACTGACATCCCCGTTGCGGAAGAAGCCGCTCTGACGGCCTATATGTGCGGCGCGGAGGTCCACCGGTATTACGATGTCGGCGTCGCGGGCATCCACCGCCTTCTCGACCAGATCGACGATATCCGCAAAGCCAATGCCATCGTCACGGTGGCCGGCATGGAAGGCGCGCTCGCCAGTGTCATCGGCGGCCTCGTCAATGCACCGGTCGTCGCCTGTCCCACAAGCGTCGGTTACGGCGCGAACTTCGGCGGGCTGTCTGCACTGCTGGCCATGCTGAACTCCTGCGCGGCCGGGACCGCGGTCGTCAACATCGACAACGGGTTCGGTGCCGGGTTCATGGCAGCCAGGATCAACCGCCAGACCATAAAGGGGAAAGAATCATGAGAGACGAGATCATCAAACTCGAAACGAATCTCGACGACTGCACCGGAGAAACGCTCTCCTACTGTATGGAAAAGCTCTTTGAGGCGGGCGCCCGCGATGTCTGGTACACGCCCATCTACATGAAGAAGGGAAGACCTGCCGTCGCGCTGTCGGTCATGTGCCGGGAAGACGTGAAGGACGACTGCATCCGGATCATATTTCGTGAGACGTCCGCCATCGGCATGCGTGTGACACTCCAGGAACGTGTCATCATGGATCGCGAAGCGGTGACGGTGGACACCCCATACGGACCGGTCGACGCCAAACACATGACATACGGCGATGTCGAAAAAACCACCATCGAATTCGAGAGCGCAAAACGGCTCGCGGAAGAAAACGGGGTCCCGCTCTCCGAGATCCTCAAATGACGATAAGCTCCTCACCGTTGTGAGGAGCTTTTTTTCGGATTGGGAAAGGAAATACGAACCTATTTGTTAGAAAGAAGTCAAAGGAACGAATGCAAAAAATCGTTTTATCAGTTGATGATCTTCGATAGTTTTTATATAATGAGGTTGTACGTAAACTATACAAGTATAGTTCTGAAAAAATGAAAAGGTGGTATTCTATGAAAAGAATCAGAGATTTTGTGTTCTCCTTTCTGACCAAAATCGAGAAGCTGGATTATTTCCTCGTTATCGTCCTCTGGAGCCTTGGTGCGCTGGCCGCTCCGTTCGGATTCCCGTGGATCGTCCTCGGCATCCTTGGCCTGCACGCGTTCGAGACCGTCACGATCGGTCTGAAAGTCGGCAAAGAGGCGGGGGAAAAGTTCCTGTATTCCCTGTGCATGTGCATGACCTTCGGTTTTACCTGGTGGGTCCCGCTGCGCTGGAAGACCGAAAACGGACTGCTTGACAAGTAAGAGAGGAGACAGAACTATGGTAGCAGTATTATCTTACCTCGCGTGCATCGCCCTCTGGATCGGCAGCACGCTCCTGATGATCATCAAAAAGAACCCTTTTATGGCTCTCATCCTTTTCCTGCTTCATTTCTATGAGCTCGTCACCGTCGGTCTGAAGACCGGCAGAGAGTATGGCAAGAAGGACCCGGTGTCCATCGCCAGCTGCCTCTGCTTCGGCTTCCTGTGGTGGCTGCCGCTCAAGAGACAGATGAAGAAAGAGACCTTTACCGATGCCGATTTCGTCCGTCACGATGACGATATCGTCATTCGTCATGACTAAGGAGGAGACGAAATGGGAGTCAAATACGATCATAACGCTGTCGTTATCGAAGAAGCGCCAAAACTGAACTACACCCATAACTATGTCTGCCTTCCTTATGACTATGGCAGAGAGAGTTATGAAAACCGCGCCGACGTCAAGGCCATCAAGGCCACCGTTCGAAGCGCCCTCGACAAGCTCGACGAGGCCACCGGCTGGAAAGCCAAATTCAAGGGTCAGAAGATCCTCATCAAACCGAACCTCGTCTTCGTCACCCCGAAGACCTCTTACCGGTATGACTACGACATCCCGCAGACCACCGACCCCCGTGTCTTCGATGCCACGATGGAAGTCCTGTCGGAACTCTGTGACGATATCGTCATCGGCGAGGGCTCCGGTCTCGTGACCTGGACCTATGCCAAGATGGCCGGTTACCTCGACATTGCCAAGAAGTACAACGCCAAGTTCGTCTGCTTCGAAGAGCTTCCCACCCAGCGCTTCTTCTGCCCGAAGGCGGAAGTCGGCCAGGAAGTCTACGTCCCGGACATCATCGGCGAAGTCATCCGCGGCGAGCGTCTCTACGTGTCCCATCCGAAGACCAAGTGCAACATCTACACCGGTGTCACCCTCGGCTTCAAGAACTCGATGGGCACCTACTCTGTCAACATGCGTGCCAGAAACCATACCTGGCAGATCAATAAGAAGCTGACCGACATCATGTATCTGTTCAAGCCGGACCTCACCGTCATCGATGGTATCATCGGCGGCGAGGGCAACACTCCCGGCCCGAACGATCCCGTCATCTTCGACCGCATCATCTGCGGTACCAACGCAGTCGAAGTCGACCGTATCACTACGGAACTCATGGGCTTCGACCCGAACAAGAACGACCTCATCATCGAGGCCGACAAGCGCGGCTTTGGCGACCCGGACGTCGAGATCATCGGCGAAAAGAGAGTGGTCCCGTTCCGTCCCGCCGAACCGACCCTTCTGTCGGAGCGCTTCAAGAAGAACTGGCCCGGTGTCAAAGAGTTCGTCGGCTACACGAATCCCCATGTCCCGAAAGTCGACAAGATCGACGGCTGGACCCACGATGAAGTGTTCGCGATGGAACAGTTCGACCGCGGCGGCACCCCGTCGTCCCTCGGCACCTGCTTCGAAGTCTTCTTCGCCTCCTATACCTATCCGCTGACCAGGATGCGTCACCTGAACGTCATCGTCGGCGAAGGTGCGGAATGGAACGGCGTGAAGTACTGGCTCTGCGATGACGGCCATGCCTACACGCTCGAAGAACTCGAGAAACTGCCCGGCATGACGGTCGTCGTCGGCGAGAACTCCGCTCCGGCGAAGTCTGCCGCCACGCATCCGTTCTTCTTCATCCGCGGCTGGGGCGAAGTCAACAACCTCGCCGTCCGCATGGCTGCTTCCATGATGCCGACGGTCCCGGGCCAGGCCGATCTCCATTGGCTTCCCTGGATCGGCATCGGTGCCGTCCGGAAGTACCTCATCAAACTCGGCCGCGCCGCCCTCGGCCAGAAGACCGACATGACCTACGATGCGTTCACGGACGGTGTCTACACCATCCCCGAACTGGCAGAGCAGAACCTCGACGTCGACTGGATCGAAGCTCCGCTTCCGCCGCAGGATCTCAAAGATCGCTGGCAGGCGATGAAGGAGACCCGCATCCTGGCGCAGTTCCTTCTGTAACAATCACCCATATAAGGAAAAAAGCCTCCGGCGATCGCCGGAGGCTTTTATCTTGTGTATAAGAACGGCGGACAAATAGACGAACGCTTTTACCCGACGTTTTTTCCGGTCCAATCGATCTCCGGTGCGTCACGGAAGGTGTTTCCGGTCACGAACTCGGCCATGCGGGGGTGAGGGGCCGTCAGGACCTGAGACGTCTTTGCCTCGTCGCTCAGGTAGACCGAGACTTCGGTCTGGGCGTTGTTGCCCCACAGCATGAAGACACATCCCATCCGCTCGAGATAGGGAATGAGCTTCGCCCGGAACGGCTCCCAGAGTTTTTGGTGAGAACCGGGTTTCCCGGCTTCCACCGTCAGCGTGGAGTTGAGGAACAGGACGCCCTGTGCCTCCATCGCGTTGAACCAGTCAGTGGGCGGGAGGATGTCGAACTGTCCGGAAACGATCTCATCGCGGATGACCGAAAGCGAAGGGTTCGTTCCGGTCTCGTTGTAGTAGATCGCCTTCAGCATATTGCGCAGAGAGGCCTGCCTGATCTTGTAGTCCCAGCCCTGTCCGTACAGTTCGGAGACTTCGAAACTGCGTCCGGTGGCGATCGGGATGCCGTCCCGCTCGTTGAACGAGGGGTAGGGGTCCATGCCGACGATGCAGTACTTCACCGGAGCTTCCATGCGCAGGAACCGCAGCACGTTCTCCGGGGCCGGATAATAGTCCGTTCCGGTGACCGCGGGGTCGATCGCCTCTCCGATCTGAGCAAGGATGGCGGGGACGTCCGGGTCAGAGAGAAGGGCATCCCACTGGGATGCCCGGGTCGTATCAAACATAGAGTTCTCCTCAGTCGTCCAGCAGGTAAATGCCGGAGTTCAGGACGACGATCTCGCTGTCGCCGACGCGAAGATACCGCAGAACGCCTTCCTCGAACTTTTTGTAGTCCTCGGAGACATAGTTCTTGAGGGAGATCTTCTTGATGTTGTTCGACGTCTTGCAGCAGACGAAGAGGTCGTCGCCGTAGCGGGAGACCGACATGGGCCGGCCGAAGGCAAGCGTGTCGACACCGCCGATGCGGAAGTCCACGCGCTCCAGCTTGGTGGAGTAGCGGACGATGGCATTCTGGTCGGGGACGGCGCACCAGATGTTCTTGCCGTCAGGCGCGCAGCTGCGCAGCGCACAGTCGTGGTAGAGCAGGTCGCCGGTCCAGATGAGAGTGCCGCTGATATCGAAGATGCCGATCTCGCCGGTGGGGAACACGACGTTGATATAATCTCTCGGCGATTCACAGACCGCGCAGGAGATATAGTCGTTGATCTGCCGTGTGATGTTCTCGTGGGCAGGACCGAATTTGCACTCGGTGTAGAAGTTCTTTTTGACTTTCTGGACGACCATCGTCTTCAGGTTGTAGAACCAGAACGAGATGCGAAGGCGGCCATCCTGATCTTTCTTGTCAGGCTCGATGATAACGAATCCGTCCGGATGGGGGACGATGTCCAGAGGCATATAATCTAAGATCTGTTTCATTTGCGTTTCCCTCCCGGTCAGTTGTTTTCATGCAGGACCTGATAGCAGAGTGTCATCAGGCTGTCGTTGAGATGGACGTTTTCTACCGAAACGTTGGGGTACTCCTCGTTGATGTTGTAATGCGAGAAGTTCCAGAAGCCGATCACGCCGCTCTTGACGAGGGTCGGGACGAGCTCCTTCGCTGCGTCATAGGGGACACAGAGGATGGCGACCTTGACACCGTTGTCTTTGCAGAAATCTTCGATGTCGTTCGAGTGACGGATCGGGATGCCGTTGATCATCTGACCGGACAGGCTTTCCTTTTTGTCGAAGATGCCGATGAGGTCGAAGCCGCGTTTCTCGTATTCGATCTGAAGCGCGATGGTGTGACCGAGATTGCCGGCACCGACGAGAATGGTCTTGAAGCCGCTGTCGACGCCGAGGATCTTCCCGATCTCGGTGTAGAGGCTCTCGATGTTGTAACCGTAGCCCTGCTGACCGAACCCGCCGAAGTTGTTGAGATCCTGACGGATCTGAGAAGCGGAAAGGCCCATGCGTTCCGCAAGCTCTCTCGAGGAGATGCGGACCATGCCGTCTTCCATCAGATATCCGAGGAAGCGGTAATAGCGGGGCAGGCGTTTGATGACGGAACTGGATACATACTTGGATCCCATAACATGATTCTCCTTGCTAAATGATTGGAAGATGCGCCAAAAATGTTATAAGAATTAAAGGGACGAGACGGTCTCCATGACATAGTTGCCGAACTCTTCACAGGTGGCACCGCCTTCACGGCCGGTGATTACATATTTGCGCTCGGTATCGTTGCAGATCTCGAGTGCGGCTGCCAGTTTGTCGGCCTTTTCGATATAGCCGATGTGGCGGAGCATCATTTCCGATGCCTTGAACATGCTGCAGGGGTTCGCGTACTTTCCGCGGCCTTCCTCGATCATGCGGGGAGCAGAGCCGTGAATGGCTTCGAACATGCAGTACTTGTCGCCCAGGTTGCCGGAGCCGGCAGTGCCGACACCGCCCTGGATCTGGGCGGCCTCATCGGTGATGATGTCGCCGTAGAGGTTCGGCATGACGAAGACCTGGAACTGAGAACGTCTGGCCGGGTTGACGAGGTTCGCCGTCATGATGTCGATGAACCAGTCTTCCGCTTTGATGTCCGGATAGTCCTTCGCGACCTCGTGCGCGATCTTTGTAAAGTTGCCGTCGGTCTTCTTCATGATGTTGGCCTTCGTGACGATGGCCACATAGTCCTTGCCGTTGTTTTTGGCATATTCAAAGGCGGCACGGCAGATGCGCTCGGTACCGGCTTTGGTCGTGACTTTGAAGTCGAAGGCGAGTTTGTCGGGGACTTCGACGCCTTTGGAGCCGAGGACGTATTCGCCTTCGGTGTTCTCACGGAAGAAGATCCAGTCGATGTTCTCCGAGGGAACTTTGGTGGGGCGGACGTTGGCATAGAGATCGAGTTCACGCCGCATGGCGACGTTCGCGCTTTCCATGGTGCCGCCGGTGGGGGTGGTGGTCGGGCCCTTCATGATGACGTCGCAGGTCTTGAGCTCTGCCAGGACATCGTCCGGGATGGCTTTGCCGACTGCCAGACGGTTCTCGATAGTGAGGCCGTCGATGTCTTTCAGTTCGACTTTGCCGGAAGCGATGTCGTCCTTCAGAAGGAATTCGACCAGACGTCTGGACTCGGCCGTGATGACCGGGCCGATGCCGTCGCCGCCGCAGAATCCGATGACGATGTGATCGAGATTCGCGAAATCTTTCTTCTCGTCATCTGCTTCCATTCGGTCTTCGCGCTCGAGCTGTTCTTCGAGGAGCGCTTTGAAGTGCGCTGTGCACTGTTCAACATAGGTGTCATACTTGCCCATGGGGAATTGGTATCCTTTCAACTTGTTTAATTTTTTAACAATCATATTATAGTAATGTGTTAAGAGTCTGTCAATGTTATTTATGCTAATATTTCACAATCTTGTAAAAATGGGCATAAATTGTGCTGCGTCTTGAAGTGAACGCTACATTTTGTTATAATGACTCGGAATATTGTTTAAATTAAAAGGAGAACATTCTGATATGATGGAATATCTCAAAGCGATCATCCTCGGCATCGTTCAGGGTGCCACCGAATTCCTGCCGGTCTCCAGTTCCGGCCACCTCTCCGTGTTCCAGCACTTCATGGGCATTTCCGGAAAAGGTTCCCTGACGCTGACCGTATTCCTGCACATCGGCACGCTGGTCGCTGTCATCGCGGTCTATTACAAGACCTTCTGGAAACTCATCAAAGAGATCGGGAAGACGATCGGTGAGTTCTTTACGAGAAAACTCGACACGAAGCATGTCTCGGATGACCGTCACATGCTCTACATGATGTTCATCTCCTGCATCCCGCTTCTGTTCCTGTTCATTCCCGTCGGGGGAGGACAGAACCTCAAGGACCTCGTCGAAGGTCTGGCGAACGATTCGGACATCCTGGTGGAGGGATTCTGTTTCCTCACCACCGCCATCCTGCTCCTGACCGGCGCCCGTGCCGCCCGGACGAAGAAGAACATCCGTCCGATGGTTGAAGGCAAAGACGCGTGGTGGGTCGGTGTGGCGCAGCTTGCTGCGGCCGCATTCCCCGGCATCTCCCGGTCCGGTTCCACGATCGCCACCGGTATGCTCCGCGGCGTCGATAAAGACTACATGGTCGAATACTCCTTTGTCCTCGGTACTCCTGCCGTTCTGGCAGCAGCTGTCCTTGAGATCAAAGACACCCTTGAAGGCGGCGCTTTAGCTCTCAGCATCGGCCCGGTCATCGTCGGCATCATCGTTGCCGCTGTGGTCGGTGTCGCAGCCATCAAACTCCTTGAGTGGCTCGTCAATAAAGATAAGTTCCAGTTCTTCGGCTACTACTGCCTGATCCTCTCCGCGGTCGTCATCACGATCGCCACGCTGGAGAAACTGGGGATCCTGTAATTCTACGAGGTGAATCAAATGGCGACATCCCAGAAGGGAAGTTCCAGCAAAAAGAATACGAACAGCAGACCTGCTGCGAAAAAGTCCGGCGGGTCCCGCACCTCTGCGCCCCGCGGCACTTCCGGCGCCAAAAAGACCGCACAGAGAACGGCAAAGACCGCAAAGAACAGCGCCGCTGCCTCCAACGGGAAGCAGATCGGCGCCATCGTGCTTTTCGCGGTCGCACTGTTTTTGCTGTTCGTGACCATTATCCCGGGTGGAGATCATAGTCTCTGGACCGGCCTTCAGGACGTCGTGTTCGGACTGTTTGGAAGAGTCATGGCGTATGTGTTCCCGATCCTGCTGATGATCGTCGCTGTCATGACGTCTTATGACCGGGACACGATCAATATCAAGCATAAGGTCATCGAAGCCTGTTTTGCCATCGCTTTGATCTGTGCGGCCATCTATGTCATTGCCGGAGACGGTGTACCCGGTGAATTCGGCTCTTCTGTTGCCGGGACATTCAAAATCGGCAGAGAGGTTTCCAGCGGCGGTGCGATCGGCGCCATCTTCGGCTGGCCGATCTATAAAATGACCGGCGCGAAAGCCCCTGCTGCTATAACACTGATCCTTCTGGCCTTTGTGGCACTGATGCTCATGACCGGTACCACGCTGGCGAAATTCGTCCAGAAGCTCTACGATCCGGTGAAGAGCGCCGGCGAGGCGACCCGTGAGAACTATGAAAGCATGCAGGCCGCCCGCGAAGAGCGCCGTGCACAGCGGATCGAAGAGCAGGAAGAAAAACAGGCCCGTCGTGAGATCTTCAATCCCGATGTCGACCTCGGTCCGACACCGGGTCGCCGCAGACGCGCAAAAGCAGCGGCAGAGGAGGCTTCTTCTGAGGAAGAGATCTCCTTCCAGAAGTCCCGCGGACGGAAGAAAGCGCCTCTCGAATCCGAATTGGCGGAAACCGCCGCCAGTGCAGCCGCAGCGGCTGCTGCCGCAAAAGCCGCGAAAGAGGCCGCTCCCGCCTTTGACGACAACGGTGTTGCGGTCGGCGATTCTCTCGATGAGATCGTCAAGAAAGCCGCCGGCAAAACATCGAAACAGTCCCGTCCGAAGTCCGAGCCCATCGTCGAAGAGAAGTTCGACGTCGAAGCTGCCCGGAACCAGATGGCCGAGATGGAAAAGGCTGCCGGCGAAGCCGAGAAGCCCAAGAAACAGTATCAGCTGCCTCCGCTCGACTGCCTGAATCCGCCGAAACTCAGTCTCGGCGGCGGTTCCGAAGCAGAGCTCCGGGACAACGCGGAAAAACTCATCGAAGTGCTCGAGAGTTTCGGCGTCCGTACGACACTCGTCGACATCGCGCGCGGCCCGTCTGTCACCCGCTATGAACTGGCTCCCGCCGCTGGCGTCAAGCTGTCGAAGATCACCGGTCTCGCGGACGATATCGCTCTGAATCTGGCTGCCTCCGGTGTCCGGATCGCCCCGATCCCCGGCAAGACCGCCGTCGGTATCGAAGTCCCGAACAAGGACCGTGACGCGGTCAACCTGCGCGAGGTCCTCGAGTCCCCCGAATACAAGAAGGGCGCCCAGAAGAGCAAACTCAGCGTCGCCCTCGGAAAAGATATCTCCGGCAAGATCTGCACGATGGACATCGCCAAGATGCCGCACCTGCTCATCGCCGGTACGACCGGTTCCGGTAAGTCGGTCTGCGTCAACGCGATGATCCTGAGTATCCTCTACAACGCGACGCCGGAAGAGGTCAAACTCGTCATGATCGACCCGAAAAAGGTCGAATTCTCGAAGTACAACGGCATCCCGCATCTGCTGGTCCCGGTCGTCACCGAACCGGCCAAGGCGGCCGGCTCCCTTCAGTGGGCCGTCCGCGAGATGTTGAACCGTTACCAGAAGTTCTCGGACACCGGTGTCCGGGACATCAAGGGCTATAACCAGGTCGCTGCCGGCGACCCCGACATGGAAGTCATGTCGCAGATCGTCATCTTCATCGACGAGCTTGCCGACCTCATGATGGCGACTCCGAAGGAAGTCGAAGACTCCATCTGCCGTCTCGCGCAGATGGCCCGTGCCGCCGGTATGCATATGGTCATCGCGACCCAGCGCCCCTCGGTCGATGTCATCACCGGCCTCATCAAGGCGAATATCCCGAGCCGTCTGTCTCTGTACGTCGCGTCCGCGGTCGACTCCAGGACAATCCTCGATATGACCGGCGCGGAAAAACTGCTCGGCAACGGCGACCTTCTCTTCAATCCCGTCGGCGTCTCAAAGCCGACCCGGATCCAGGGCTGCTTCTCGGAGGACAAGGAGATCGAACGGGTCGTCACGTTCATCAAGAACCAGGAAGAGTCCGAATACGATGAATCCATCATCAAGGACATCGAAGCGGCCGCGGCGGCCACCGAAAACGCCAACCAGAAGGGCGGCGGAGTCAATGCTCCGTCCGGCGGAGACAGCTCCGACGACCTCTTCGAACAGGCCATCCAGGTGGTCCTCGAAGCCGGTCAGGCCTCGACGTCCATGCTCCAGCGGAAACTCGGCGTCGGCTATGCCCGC
>JAFRHS010000032.1 GCA_017433225.1 Clostridia bacterium | reverse complement strand
CGGCCTCAAGTCCGAGAAAGAGCTCGAGTACCTCATCGGTACCGGTTACGGCCGGAACAAGGTCCCGTTCGCAGACGAGAACATCTCCGAGATCTCCTGCCACGCGATGGGCGTCCATGTGACGAACCCGAACGTCAAGGCAATCATCGACATCGGCGGTCAGGACGTCAAGGGCATCGCCATCGACACTGACGGTACGGTCAAGAACTTCGCGATGAACGACAAGTGCGCCGCCGGTACCGGCCGTTTCTTCGAAGCGATGGCCAGAAGCTTCGAGATGTCCCTGTCCGACTTCTCGAAACTGAGCCTTCAGGCGAAGAACATCATCCCGATCACCGCACAGTGCACCGTTTTCGCCGAGTCCGAAGTCATCACCCTGGTCGGTGAAGGCAAGGCGATGGATGAGATCGCAGCCGGCATCGAGATGTCTGTTGCGAAACGCTGCTTCGTCATGGCGAAGAAAGCCGGCGCCACCGACAGCATCACGCTGACCGGCGGCTGCGCGAAGAATGACGGTCTGAAGGACGCCATCGAAAAGGTCCTGAAGATCAAAGTCGTCGACCTCGCCGTCGACCCGCAGCTGATGGGCGCTCTTGGTGCCGCGGAATATGCCCGCCAGAAAGGTCAGGCTGCCTAAGGAGGAGTACCAATGAAAAAACTGTTTGGCTTATGCCTGAAAGTCGTCAAGATCCTGGTCATTGCCGTCTGCGTTCTCTTCGTGGTCTATTTCTGGAATCTCGACATGAAACTGATGGGCTGGCTTTACAAGAAAGTGAACATCCTTTTCGACCGCAAAGAGACCGATATCCAGTTCTAAACTGTAACGGAACGGTGTTTGTGCGGTAGAATCGCAACTATCAAATTATTGGAAAGGAGAATGGACATATGAGCTGCAACAGTTGCCCCGATGCCCACACCCATCACCATGAGGACCTTGAAGCGGTCGCTCTTTTGAAGTACATGATCGACCACAACAAACACCATGCCGATGAGCTCTACGACATTGCCAACAAGCTCGATGGAACGGCCAAAGAGCTGGTCCATGCCGCGGTCATCGATTACGAGACCGGTACCGGCAAACTGGAACAGGCACTGAAGGCACTGGAGGGCTGAGTATGTGTTTATCTACTGTCTATAAGATGACCGCGAAAGAGCCGGTCCTGTTCTGCAAGAACATCCAGTCCGTGGATGTCTCTCCGACGGACGGGAAACTGACCTTTACGGACATCCTTGGTATTCGCTACGAAGCCCTTGCCACCATTCAGAAAGTCGACCTCATCGAAAACGTGATAGAAATCTGCGAGACCGCAGAATGATAAAGGAAGTGTAAGCTAATGAAAGAGGAGTATAACGCTCTATTTACCCCGTGGAAGATCGGCAATGTCGAGATCAAGAACCGTATCGTCCTTGCCCCCATGGGCGGAACGTGCATCTTCGGCTGGACCGAGCCCAACCATTTCGACAAGGAAGCGGCCTGGCTCCTGAAGACGATCGCCGAGAACAACTGCGGTCTGGTCCTGCCCGGCATTGCCCCCGTCAAAGACATCCTCGGCGGCGCATGGCTGTACCAGCACAAGTGGAAATTCGACCAGCTCAAAGAGTACATGGAAGAGTTCCACAAGACCGGTGCCAAGATGTTCATCCAGATGACCGCCGGTTTCGGCCGCGCCATGGCCCTCACCGAAATGATGACCATGCTCGGCAAGAACGACATCATCAACAAGATCGCAAGCCCCATCATGGACCCGCAGTACCTGACGGCTGCGCCTTCCGATTCTCCGAACCGCTGGACCGACAAGATGGAGGCCCGCGCTCTCACGAAGAAACAGATCGACGACATCATCTATGCCTTCGGTGAGACCGCACGCCTCATCAAGGAAGCCGGCGTCGACGGCGTCGAAGTCCATGCCGTCCATGAAGGCTACCTGCTCGACCAGTTCACCCTTCCGTACTGTAACTTCCGGACCGACGAATACGGCGGCTCCTTCGAGAACCGTTATCGTTTCGCGGTCGAGATCGTCAAAGAGATCAAGAGCAAATGCGGCGACGACTTCCCGGTTTCCCTGCGTTATTCCGTCGTCTCCAAGACGAAAGGCTACCGTGCCGGCGCCATGCCCGGTGAAGACTACATCGAAGTCGGCCGTACTATGGAAGAGTCCGAGCGCGCCATCAAGTACCTGTCCGACGCAGGCTATGACATGTTCAACTGCGACAACGGTACATACGATGCCTGGTATTGGGCACATCCGCCGCAGTACATGCCGAACAACTGCTGCCTCGAAGATGTCTCGCACATCCAGCAGTTCACTGACAAGCCGTGCGTCTGCGCCGGCAAGATGCAGCCCGCCGTCGGCGCCAAAGCCATTGCCGAAGGCAAGATCGCTGCCATGGCCGTCGGCCGTCAGTTCCTCGCAGACCCCGAATGGGTCACGAAGATGATCAACGATCAGGAAGACGACATCCGTCCGTGTATCTGCTGCCACTCCGGCTGCTTCGACCTCACGAAGCACGAGGGCTCCGACAACGATCAGGACCTGTCCCACTCCATGAACATGTGCAACTGCGCCGTCAACCCGCGGTCCATGCAGCACAACAAGTACAAGATCGTCCCGACCAAGCATCCGAAGAACGTTGCCGTCATCGGCGGCGGTATCGGCGGTATGGAAGCTGCCCGCGTCCTGAAACTGCGCGGCCACAACCCGACCATCTATGAAAAGACGAACGAGCTCGGCGGTGTCTTCATCGCGGCGGCTGCTCCGGAATTCAAGGAGCACGACAAACAGCTCATCGCCTGGTTCAAGAAGCAGATGGCCGACCTGGGCATCCCGATCCAGTTCGGTACGGAGATCACCGACCTCACCAAGCTGAACGCTGACGCCATCGTCGTCGCTACCGGTTCTGTCGCGAAACGTCTTCCCATCCCGGGAGCCGAGCGCGCCATGACCGCAGTCGAATACCTGCTGGGTGAAAAAGAAGTCGGCGAGAACGTCGTCATCATCGGCGGCGGCCTGACCGGCTGCGAGATCGCACTCGACCTTCACAAGAAGGGCAAGAACCCGCAGATCGTCGAAATGATGAACGACCTCATGGCCGTCAAGAACCTCTGCCTTGCGAACTCTTCGTTCCTGCGCGACTACTTCAAGTGCTATGACGTCCCGGTCTTCCTCGAGTCCGGCGTCAAAGAGATCGGCGACGACTATGTCATCGTTGAGAAGAAGAACAAAGAGCGCGTCAAACTGCCGGCAGACAGCATCATCATGTCCGTCGGTTACAAGCCGACTCCCATTGTCGAACCCGGTTACAACCTCGGCATCGGCTCCGTCAATGTTCCGGTCCCGGATGTCTGCAAACCGGTCGTCAAGAAAGTCGACGAGATCGTCACCGAACTGCTCGGCCCGCTGGTCCCGGTCAACACCGAGACCACCGTCGGCGGCAAGACGGTCTACACCATCGGCGACGCGAACAAGGTCGCGAACATCAAGGCTGCCATCTGGGGCGCCTGGGATGTCGCAATGAAGATCTGATCCGTACATCGCCACACAATTACCTGCCAATGGCCTCTTCCGGACTCCCGGGGGAGGTCATTTTTTGTCCTCGATTTAGACTTTTTTCGTACACCTTTGTTTACATCTCGTCATATTTGTGCTTAAATAATTAATAATATTAAAGTTCTTGACATGTGTGCCTCTTAAAGTTGAATTAAGGCGACTGCCTTACAATCCAGCTTCAGGAGGAGGACAGGAGGATCAGAGAATGAGCAACGGAAAAATCCTGGTCGTAGATGACGACAAAAACATCTGCGAACTCCTCGGATTGTATCTCGAAAACGAAGGCTATAACGTCTACAGCGTGAACGATGGCGAGTCCGCCGTTCGCGAGTTCCAGACGTTCCAGCCCGACCTTGTCATCCTCGACATCATGCTGCCCCGCATGGACGGCTGGCAGGTCTGCCGGGAGATCCGCAAAGTCTCGGAAAAACCCATCATCATGGTCACTGCAAAAGGCGAGACGTTCGACAAGGTCCTCGGCCTCGAACTGGGCGCCGACGACTACATCGTCAAACCCTTCGACCCGAAAGAGATCGTCGCCCGCATCAAGGCGGTCCTGCGCCGGACACATGTCTCGGCCGCGACCGAGAGAAAGCTCGTCGAATACGACAAGCTCTCCATCAATCTCACGAACTACGAGATGAAAGTCGACGGCAAGATCGTCAACACCCCGCCGAAAGAACTGGAACTCATCTTCCATCTTGCCAGCAACCCGAACCACGTCTTTACGAGAGACCAGCTTCTCGATGAAGTCTGGGGCTTCGACTATTACGGCGACTCCCGCACCGTCGACGTCCACATCAAGCGTCTCCGTGAGAAACTCGAAGGCGTCTCCGACAAGTGGGCGCTCAAAACGGTCTGGGGCGTCGGCTACAAGTTCGACACGGCAGAATAAATCTCTATGAAGAATCACAACGACACGAAGAAACCCATGCGCCGGAAGTACAACCTGTTCTTCCGTTACATGGGATTCTCCATTGCCAGCGTTACCATCAGTTTCCTGGTGCTCTACATCATCTTCCTGCTGTTCGTTTCCGGGAACTGGAACAACGACCGCATGGAGATCCTCCAGTCGAACGCCATGGTCATCGCCGAAAAGACGGCGTCCCTGATGTCGAACGACGTGACGGAGGAAGATTCTTACGAATCCGCTCTGGCGCTCGCCGACACCCTGAACACGGTCTCCGACACCATCGAAGCGGACGTGTTCATCTGTGATGCGGAAGGCAGACTGGTCCTCTGCCGGCATATGGTCGATACCCAGACCCATACCCTGCACGCCGGCGAGTGTGCGACCCACAGCGGCTTTGTCATCCCGTCCTCCATCATGAACAAGACGTCCGGGAACGGGTACAGTACCGTCGCCTCTCTGCCGAACCCGTACAGCGGAGCAAAGCAGGTCGTCGGCGGCGCGCAGATCATCCGCAGCGGCATGCCCTCGGGCTATGTCTACGCCGTTTCCACGTCTTACAACATCCTGTCCCCGTATTCGAGGAACCTGACTCGGATGTTCGTGGTCGCGGCTCTCATCTCACTCATCATCATGGTCCTGCTGTCCTACCTGTTCGCGGCACAGCTGGTCCGGCCGATGGAGAAGATGTCCCGCCTCACCAAGCAGTATTCGAAGGGCAACTTCTCGGAACGTCTGGAGGTCAAGGGTGCCAAAGAACAGCAGGAACTGGCGGAGTCGCTGAACGACATGGCCACGTCCCTGTCGGTCATCGAAGACTCCCGTAAGAGTTTCATCGCCAACGTCTCGCATGAACTGAAGACCCCGATGACCACCATCGGCGGCTTCGTTGACGGCATCCTGGACGGGACCATCCCGCCCTCGGAAGAGCGCCGTTACCTCGGGATCGTCTCGAGCGAGATCAAACGACTGGCACGGCTGGTCGTCACCATGCTGACGCTGTCGAAGATCGAAGCGGGCGAGGAGAACCTGCACTATTCCACCACCGATCTGAACCAGCTGCTGTTCAACGCGCTGCTCAGCTTCGAGAGCGCGGTAGACGAAGGCGGTTACGTGATCGAAGGCTTTGAAGACCTGCCCCATATCAAGGTGCAGGCGGACTCGGAGCTTCTGTTCCAGGTCGCATACAACCTCTTCGACAACGCCGTCAAGTTCACGAACAAAGGCGGCACTATCCGGGTCGGGATGGAGGAGGCCGACGGGCGCGCGCTCGTCAGCATCTCCAACTCCGGCAAGGGCATCCCCGAAGAGGAGATCCACCGCATTTTCGAGCGGTTCTATAAAGTCGATAAGTCCAGAAGTGAACATGTCAAGGGCGTCGGCCTCGGCCTGAACCTTGCCCAGGACATCGTGGAACTCCACGGCGGCGACATCTACGCCGAAAGTGAACCCGGCGGGTTCACCTCGTTCCGGTTCTGGATCCCCATAGAAAAAACTACAGACTCACAGGAGTGATCACTCATGGAAGACAACAAAAAGAAGAGCAGCGGTTCCAAAGTATTTCTGGCTCTGCTCATTGCCATCCTTCTCATCGTCGGTATCGCGATCGGCGTTGCCTATGTCGGACGGGACGCGAGAGAAGCTCAGGCAGCCAAGACGACGACCACCAAGGACACCCGGAACTCTATCAATATCGGAGATACACGGACCTACGATGAAGAGAACACCGACGGCGCCCTGACCAGTGTCGAGATCGCCCAGAAGTGCAAGCCTTCCGTCATCGCCGTCATGGTCTACCAGCCGAACGGCGACAAGTATGGAGAGGGCTCCGGTGTCGTTATGAGTGTCGATGAAAAGGCCGGGTATTCCTATGTCGTCACCTGCGCGCATATCGTCGATACCGCCAACACGACACTGAAGGTCCAGCTCGAAGACGGCACCCAGTACAACGCGAACCTCGTCGGCTATGACAACCGCACCGACATCGGCGTCCTTCAGGTCAAGACCACAAAACTGGAAGCCGCTGAGTTCGGCGATTCCACGGTCCTGAAGGTCGGCGAACCCGTCTACGCGATCGGCAACCCCGGCGGTACGGCCTTCTACGGCTCTGTCACCTCCGGTATCATCTCTGCCATCGACCGTCCCACCAGCAGCAATGAGAGCGGCTACACCATGGAATGCATCCAGCACGACGCGGCCATCAACCCCGGCAATTCCGGCGGTGCGCTCATCAACAGCTATGGCCAGGTCATCGGCATCAACTCCTCGAAGATCGCATCCGAAGAGTTCGAAGGCATGGGCTTTGCGGTCCCGATCAATGTCGCGAAGAATGTCGTCGACGATATCCTGAAGAGCGGTTATGTCACCGGCCGTGCCAAACTCGGCATCCGTTACGTCCCGGTCTCTGAGAACTCCACCTACGCGCAGATCGCCAAACAGAACAAGCTGCCGTCCGGTTCCATCGTCATTGCGGCGATCAACGAAGACAGCGCTCTGACCGGCACGAAGGCTGTCGCAGGCGATATCATCACGGCGGTCAACGGGGAAGACCTCGAAAAAGCCGGTGACCTTCTGAAAGCGGTCGAAGAAGGCGACCCGGGCGACATCCTGACGCTGTCCATCGCCCACGTGGAAGAGGACTACAGTATCACCACCTTTACCGTGAAGGCCACGCTTCTGGAAGACAAGGGCAATGCCGCAGAGGCGACCACGCAGAGTGAGTCCACCACGCGCTTCTACTTCAACCCCTTCCAATAAGCCGGCGTAATAGCGCACAAAGTTTTTCAGATTAATTTAAGAAAAAGAGGCTCGATGTCTTTTCGAGTCTCTTTTTTTATGTTATTATGTGGGTTGAAAGAGGTGAGTAGAGTGGGCGAACGCAAAGACAACCCCATTTCCGTCCGTTCGAAACGACGCATTACCGACGCTCTTCTGGAACTTATGGAGACTACTCCGTTCTCGAAGATCTCCATCAAGGACATTGTGGACCGGGCTGGACTGACCCGGCAGACCTTCTATCACAACTTTGAGACGAAGGAAGATGTCCTCTACAATCGTCTGGACGAACATTTTGAAGGGTTTCTCGAGTACCTATCCAAAAAAACGGTTCGAGACTGGGAAGATGTCATCTGCTGTTTCTTCCGTTACTGGCAGGAACATGCAGACTTTATGGACCTGCTGATGAAGAACGACCAGGTCTATCTCCTGTCCCGGAAACTGCCCGATTACTATCAAACGGTGAAAGATCTCTATTTCAACAAAACGGATCTGACCGACGCGGAAGCGCGCCTCTGGTTCGCTTTCGTCAGCGGCGCTCTCGTGAACATGCTGATCTCCTGGATGTCTTCCACCGGCGGCATTTCTGCCAGAGCTCTCGCAAAACTGGTCATCGCCATGATGGACGGGACCGTTCTGGAAAAGAGCCGCGTAGACATGGGCAACGATGTAGCCATGTTTATCGGCCGTCTTCAGACAGAATCGTAAAACCGAACACAGAAAAACGACTGGGTCCGCCCTGTCGTTTTCTTTTTGCCCGGAACCGCCGTTCGGGAAAGGGCATCTACTTGACAATTGACAGCAGTCCTTTTTATAATATATTGGTGAAATTTTATAGAAGGGGGTGTATTTCTAGGTTTATGACACCTTTAGCCATTGCTTTAATTCTTGTCGCACTGGTCGGCGGCGCCGTCGTCGGGTTCTTTGTCGGACAGGCACACCGGAAGAAGGTCGCAGAGGCCACCATCGGCTCTGCCAACCAGGAAGCGACTCGCATTATAAATCAGGCTCTTACCACTGCTGAGCAGAAGAAGAAAGAAGCCATTTTAGAAGCAAAAGACGAAATACACAAAACGCGGACCGAAACGGAACGCGAACTGCGGGAGCGCCGTACGGAAGTACAGCGTCAGGAACGCAGAAACATCCAGCGCGAGGAGAACCTCGATAAAAAGACCGCCACTCTCGAAAAGAGAGAGGAAAAACTCAACCAGAAGCTCAAAGAAGCGGAAGCCAAGGTCGAGGAGGTCGAGGCACTCAAGAAGAGCCAGCTCGAGATTCTCGAAAAGATCTCCGGTCTCTCCGAAGCCCAGGCAAGGGAACAGATCCTGAGCCAGGTCGACGAACGACTGGACCGCGAGAAAGCCAGCCGAATCATGGAGGCGCAGGAACAGATCAAAGAGCGTTCCGATGAACTCGCCAAAGAGATCGTTACCATCGCCATCCAGCGCTGTGCCGCAGAACGGACCACCGACGCCACGGTCTCGGTCGTCTCTCTGCCGAACGATGAAATGAAAGGCCGTATCATCGGCCGCGAGGGCCGGAACATCCGCGCCATCGAAACCGTCACCGGCGTCGACCTCATCATCGACGACACCCCGGAGACCATCACCATTTCCTGCTTTGAGCCGGTCCGCCGGGAGATCGCCCGCCTGACCGTCGAACGTCTCATCCAGGACGGCCGCATCCATCCGGCCCGCATCGAAGAGACCTACGAAAAGGCCAAACGGGAAGTCAACCAGACCATCAAGCAGACCGGTGAGCGGGCTGTTCTCGATGCAGGCGTCACCGGCCTCCATCCCGAACTCATCAAACTGCTCGGTAAACTCCGCTATCGCACCAGCTACGGCCAGAACGTTCTGGACCATTCGCTGGAGGTCTGCTACATCGCGGGGCTCATCGCCTCGGAACTGGGCGCTGACGTCAAACAGGCGAGACGCGCCGGCCTGCTCCACGACATCGGCAAGGCCCTCGACCACGAGTTCGAAGGTTCCCATGTCACACTCGGCGCAGATGCCGCGAAGAAGTACCGCGAGAGCGAAGCCGTTGTTCACGCCATCAAGGCGCACCACGGAGACGTGGAGGCGAAGACCACCGTCGCCTTCATCGTACAGGCTGCCGATGCCATTTCCGCTGCCCGTCCCGGTGCCCGCCGCGAGAACATCGAGAACTACATCAAACGTCTGGAGAAGCTCGAAGAGATCGCCAACTCCTATGACGGAGTCGAGAACTCCTTCGCCATCCAGGCTGGTCGTGAGATCCGCGTCGTCGTCAAACCGGAGAAGGTCAACGACGATCAGATGGTCATCATCGCACATGACATCGCTCAGCGGATCGAGAGCGAAATGGAATATCCCGGACAGATCAAGATCCATGTCGTCAGGGAGAGCCGCGTAATGGACTACGCGAAATAAACAGACTACGGAAGGGTCTTTTCAGGGGGTTCCCGAAAAGACCCTTTTTGTCACCTTTTGGGACAGGCAGGCTATTATGGTACGAGTATTTGCAATCGGAGACGTCGTAGGGAAGACCGGCGTCGCATTCGTTCGTTCCGTCCTCCCGGCATTCCGCCGGACCGAGGGCGTGGACTTCTGCGTCATCAACGGAGAAAACGCGGCGGCCAGCAACGGCATCACCCCGGATCTCTGTGAAGAGCTGTTCGTGAGCGGTGCCGACGTCATTACGACCGGGAACCATGTGTTCCGCCGAAAAGAGCTGTACGACTACCTCGACGACAACCGTTTTGTCCTGCGGCCGGCGAACTTTCCGGACAGCACTCCGGGACGGGGCGCCTGTATCGTCGACAAGGGGCGGTACAAGGTCGGGGTCATCAACCTGCTCGGGACCGTTTACATGGACCCGGTGGGGAACCCCTTCGCGGCTGTGGAGCAGCAGTTGAAAGAACTGTCCTCCTGCAATATCCTTCTCCTCGACTTCCATGCGGAAGCCACTTCCGAAAAACGGGCCATGGGCTTTTTCCTTGACGGGAAAGTGTCCGCCGTCTTCGGGACCCATACCCACGTGCCCACCGCCGACGAGCAGATCCTGCCGGGCGGAACGGGGTACATCACCGATCTCGGCATGACCGGTGCGGAACAGTCGGTCCTCGGCGTCAAGCCGGAGATCATCATCGAAAAGCTCCGGACCAACATGCCCGCGCGGTTCGATTTCGCGGACGGCACGCCCATGCTTTGCGGCTGTCTCTTCGACATCGATGAAAAGACCGGGACCTGTGAACGGGTCGAACGAATCTGTATCCGATAAGAAAGGAAGCACCGATCATGAAACGAGCCGAACGAATCATTCGTCGCGCATTTGCGCTCCTGCTGGCCCTCGGCATGGTGCTGCTCCTTGCCGCCTGCCGCGGGGGGGACGATACCCCCTCCAAAACGAAGGAGGACACCCGGAAACCGGCCGGGGTCGCAGCGGATACCGACATCATCCTGCCTTATTCGAGAGAGGAAGGCGTGAACCCCTTCACCGGCACCAGCCTCATGAACGAAGCCATCATGCCCCTCATCTACGACGGGCTCTACACCATCGATGAGCATTATGAACCCTCCATGTCGCTCGCGGAGAATATCACGGTCAACGGCACGACGCTCATGCTGACCATGAACTCCGAGCGACGCTTCAGTGACGGTTCCATCATCTCCGCGGACGATGTCGTCTACTCCTTTGAACGCGCGAAGGCATCCGCCTACTACGGGTCCCTTCTGAGCGGCATTACCGAAGCGACCGCCGGCGGCACCTCGACCGTCAACTTCACGCTGGAGAAGCCCAACAAGTACATCGCCGCGAACCTCGTGTTCCCGGTGGTGAAAGCGGGGACCGCGGAACGGGCAGACAGCATCCCCACAGGCTCCGGACGGTACGTCTACGCGCATTACGACGCGGGCGGCGTCCTCAAAAAGAGCGACCAGTACAGCGAAAAATTCAAGGCGGACCAGATCTTCCTCATCAACATCCCCGATGAAGAAACGCTGTTCAACAGCCTTTATATCGAGTCCGTCAACGCGGCGGTCGACGACATCTCCGATGGAGAGCTGCAGCGGATCACCGCGCAGACGACCGACCTGCCCCTCAACAACCTGCTCTATGTGGGCATCAAGGAAAACGGTGCCCTGGCAGACGCCTCGGTCCGGCAGGCGATGAACGCCATCCTCGATCGAAAGACGTTCGTGGAGTCCTGCCTCAGCGACTATGGTGTCGCTTCGGACATCCCGCTGAACCCGGACTGGTACGGCCTCGAAGAGATCAAGACCCAGTCGATGGATCGCGCAAAGGCGAGGGAACTGCTCGCGGAACAGCTGCGGGACCAGCCGATCAAGATCGTCTCCATGACCGGGAATGCCAACAAAGAGCAGATCGCGTTCGAACTGCAGAGAGAACTCGTGGCAGCCGGCGTCCAGTGCGAAGTGGAGCTTCTGGAACCCGCCGTCTACCGGAGTGCCGTCAAGAGCGGACTCTATGACCTCTACGTCGGCGAGGTCCGTCTGACCAACGACATGGACATCACAAGTGTCCTGGGCGACAAACAGCTCGAGAGTTCCTGGGCGTCCGTCCTGCGCGGCTCCTCCACCGGAGAGGCGTTCATGAAGGCCTTCTACAAACAGATGCCCTTCCTGACGATCGGGTTCCGCACCGGTGTCCTCGCTTATTCGAGGAATCTCGAGACCGAAGTGATCCCGATCCCGGGCAACCCCTACGGCAACGTCTACGACTGGAAGATGGGCTGAAAAAACAATTTGTCCGATAATTTGAAATATGCATGCGTGTGTGATAGAATACCATGAACACGCGAAAGGCAGGTACCGAAATGGTAACATTCGAAAACCCGTTAGGGACCATCGAAATCAATGAAGAATACTTCTCGGAACTCCTCGGCAGCATCGTGCCCACCTGTTTCGGCGTCGTCGGAATGGCGAACAGCAACGCCTTTCAGGGTGTCCGGTCGTTCTTCGACCGCAAGACCCGCTATCTGGATCAGGGCGTCTCTGTCCGCAGAGAGCCTGACGGACTGGTCATCGAACTCCATATCATCGTGACCTACGGCCTCAACATTTCGACCGTCGTTCGGAGTCTGGTCGAAAAAGTGCGGTACACCATCGAAGAGGTGACCGGCATGAATGTCAAGAAGGTCGATGTGTTCGTCGATTCCATGATTTCATAAGGAGAGTGCGAGAGCTTTGATCAAAGGAGCAATCTTTCGGGACGCCATGATCTCGGCGGCCTATAATATCACAAACCAGAGGGACGCGGTCAATGCGCTCAACGTGTTCCCGGTGCCGGACGGCGACACGGGGACCAATATGTCGATGACCATCACCTCTGCCCGCAAGGAGCTGGAGCGTCTGCCGGACGACGTCACGGTGGACAAGGTCGCGAAGACCACCTCCTCCGCTATGCTGCGGGGCGCCCGCGGAAACTCCGGCGTCATCCTGTCGCTCATCTTCCGCGGCATTGCCAAGGGACTGAAAGGCAAAGAGGAGATCGACGCGAGAGACATGATCCTCGCGTTGTCCTACGGCGTCGAATCCGCCTATAAAGCGGTCATGACCCCCACGGAAGGTACCATCCTGACTGTCGTCCGCCTGGCGACACAGGCCGGTGCCCAGTACGGGACCGAGCATAAAGAGGCCCCGTTCGACGAGGTCTTTGCCCACGTCATCGAGGGTGCGCGCGATGCACTGGCACAGACACCGGAACTGCTTCCGGTCCTGAAAAAAGCGGGCGTTGTGGACGCCGGCGGCCAGGGTCTGCTGCTGGTCTTCGAGGGCATGCAGTCCGTCTTCCAAGACGGCGTCATCGTCGCCAACACCTCGGACTCCGAGCCCCAGGAGCAGGAAAATGTCCGTCGCGGCGAGACGGCACCTGCCTCCACCGGCGAGACGGAAGGCGCAGCTGTTTCGGCCGCTGCCGGCGAGCCGCTGACGTCCGGTACGCTGTCATACATCTACTGTGTCGAACTACTCGTCATGCGTGACCCCGCCGCGAAGAAAGACCCGACGGCGCTGAAAGCGTTCCTCGAGTCCATCGGCGATCAGCTGACGGTCAAGGTCGATCCGGAACTCATCCAGATCCACATCCACACGAACGACCCGGGCCGGGCGATGAACCAGGCCCTGAAATACGGCGTTCTCGCGAAGGCAGCGGTCAACAATATGGACCGTCCCGAGAACGACCCGATGCAGAAAATCGACCTGCATCAATATCACTCCGAACCGGAGCGGATCGGCGACCCCGCCGAGGAAGCGGTCGGCACAGTGGCACCTGCTGAGATCACGAAGGAAGTCGGTTTCGTCTCTGTCTCCGCAGGCGACGGCATCGCCGCGCTCTTCCAGGACATCGGCGTCGACATTGTCGTTTCCGGCGGCCAGACCATGAACCCGAGCACCGAGGACATCCTCAATGCGGTGGAACAGGTCCCGGCTTCCACGGTCTTCGTCCTGCCGAACAACAAGAACATCATCATGGCTGCGGAACAGGTCGCCGCTCTTTCCACGAGAAAGGTCATCGTTCTGCCGACCCGCACCATCCCGCAGGGCGTCACCGCCCTCATCCATTACAATCCGGACCTCTCCGTCGAGGAGAACCACCTCGAGATGAGCCGCTCCCTCGATACCGTCGATACCGCGCAGGTCACGTTCGCGGCTCGCGACAGTGTCGTCGACGGCATGAAGATCAAAGAGGGGCAGATGCTCGGCATGGAGAACGGTGCCATCACCGTGGTCGAGGACAGCGCGCTGACCGCCGCTTACAAGATCACCCGCCATCTGTGCAACCGCAAGACCACGATGGTCACCATCTTCTACGGCGAAGGCGCCACGGAAGAGGAGGCCACGGAGCTCGAGAGCATGATCCGCGACAAGTTCAAGGACCTCGAGACCGCCGTCATCCCGGGCGGCCAGCCGGTGTACAGTTACATCATCTCTGTGGAATAAAAAGAAAACGGCACGGTCGGAAGGCGGTGCCGTTTTATGTTATAATGCTTTCAGAAAGGAGGGGACCACGTATGTTTATGGACTATAACGTCAGTACGCTGAAAGGCGTCGGCCCGAAGCGTGTCGAGCAGTTCGAACGGCTCGACGTGCACACGGTCTATGACCTTCTGCACTTCTACCCGCGGACCTATCAGGACTGGTCTTCTCCTGTCGCCATCTTCGGAGCGGAACTGTCCGAGGAAAAGGTGTGTGTCCGGGCGACCGTCCGGTCGGCGCCGTCCCGGTTCCGCGCCCGCAGCGGCATCACGGTGTTCGAATGCAGAGTATTCGACGCCACCGGACCCATGAAGGTCCTCATCTTCAACAACAAATACGCCGCCGCCAAGCTGGAACCCGGCAAGGAGTTCCTGTTTTACGGCAAGGTGACTCTGGAAGGGAACATGCGGGAGATGCTCTCGCCGGACATCGAAGATGTCGGGGAGAAGTGCCGCATCCGTCCCGTCTATCGCACCACGAAAAACATGTCCTCGAAGTACATCGAAGGCTGCATGGAGAAGGCTCTCGACCAGTACGGGAGTTTCGCCGAGGAGTCCCTGCCCTATGATCTGCGGGAACAGTACGGGCTCCTATCCCTGAAAGAGGCGCTGCAGGAGATCCACTTCCCGTCCTCGATGGAGCGGATGATGCAGGCCCGGAGGCGATTCATCTTCGAAGAACTTCTGGACCTCCAGCTCGGCATGGCCATGCTGCGGGAGGACAACAAGGCGGGTTCCGACGTCATCCTGCGGGACGACTGCTCGGAAGAGTTCTATGAGTACCTGCCCTTTGAGCCCACAGGCGCCCAGAAGCGGGCGGTCGAAGCCTGCGTACAGGACATGAAGAGCGGCTTCCTCATGAACCGCCTCGTCCAGGGCGATGTCGGTTCCGGCAAGACCATGGTCGCCGCGGCCCTTGTCTATGTGACGGCAAAGAACGGCTATCAGTCCGCCATGATGGCGCCGACCGAGATCCTCGCGGAGCAGCACTTTGAAACGATGAAGAAGTTTTTCAAAGACACCGGCGTCAGTGTGGAACTGCTCACCGGCAGCACGACCACGGCGGAAAAGAAACGCATCAAGGCGGACCTGCGGCAGGGCGAGATCGACTTCATCGTCGGGACACATGCCCTTCTGACGGAAGACGTCTGGTTCGATGAGCTGGGTCTCGTCATCACCGATGAACAGCACCGGTTCGGCGTCCGCCAGAGAGGCGCGCTGGCCGAAAAGGGCGAAGGCGCCCACGTCATGGTCATGTCGGCCACGCCGATCCCGAGGACGCTGGCGCTTGCCATCTACGGCGACCTCGACGTCTCCGTCATCGATGAACTCCCGAAGGGGAGACAGCCCATCGAGACTTACCGCATCGACTCCTCTATCCGGGAGCGCGCGTACGGATACATCAAAAAATTCCTCGACGAGGGACGGCAGGGGTACATCGTCTGTCCGCTGGTCGAGGAGGGGGAGACCGAAGAGCTGGTCTCCGCCACGGAATACTACAACAAGATCACGAAAGGCGCGTTCAAGGACTACCGCGTCGGTCTGCTCCACGGGCAGATGAAACCCGCCGAAAAGAACGACGTCATGCAGCGGTTCCTCCAGGGAGACATCCAGCTCCTGGTGGCCACTGTTGTCATCGAAGTCGGCGTCGACGTGCCGAACGCGGTCATCATGCTCATCGAGAACGCCGAACGGTTCGGGCTCTCCCAGCTCCACCAGCTGAGAGGACGTGTCGGTCGGGGTTCCCACAAGTCCACCTGCATCCTGCTCTCGGACAACAAGAGCCAGAAGACGAAGGAACGCCTCGGCGTCATGTGCAAGACGACCGACGGGTTCGAGATCTCCCGGGCCGACCTCGCGCTCCGGGGCCCCGGCGACTTCTTCGGACGCCGCCAGCACGGCCTGCCCGAACTTCGCATTGCCGACATGATGGAGGACACCGACATTCTCGAAGAGACGGGTTCTGCGGCTCGTGCGCTCATCGCTGCGGACCCGCAACTCACCCGCCCGGAGCATGAACTCCTGAAAGCTCAGGTGAATCGCCTGTTCGAAGAAAACCTCAGCACCTGCTAAGTGGCTACTGATTCGTGTAGTAGATAAAACAGAGCAGTAAAAGGACAATGGTAAAAGAAAATGAAAACCGACACGGAAGGGTGTTAACAAAAATGCTTGTACTGTGTCAGCTGATTCGATAAAATAAACAGGGGGAGAATGAAATACAATGGTAAAGTGCTGTCGACAGGTGGATCTGTCGGCAGCTTTTTAAAACGTATGGAGAGGAAGAGCAGAATGAAGAAAACCTGGAAGCGTCTGGTGTCATTGCTGCTGACGGCCATTCTGCTGGCGGCGGTCCTTTGTCTCCCGACCGCACTTGCGGCGGAGAAGGCTCCGAATGACTATGGAATCAAAGAGTATGTGGCACTGGGCGACAGTATTGCTCAGGGTAAGAATGAAACAACGGATGGGTCCGGCAGCTACTTCGGTAGTTTCGATGTTGGTTACACGTCTCGTGTGGCGTATGCGCTTGGACTGCTGGATAATGCATGCCGATATCAGTACACGCCGCAGATCCCGGGAGTGGCCTCGGCAACTAATTCCGGTCGTTTCTATTCTGTCGAGCAGAGCCGGTTCCATTCCTGGGCGGCAGTCGCCATCCGTACCGGAGATCTTCTGTATCAGCTGGATGAAAGCTACCCGGTGACCCCGTCTGCTTATTCGGAACGTTGGTTAAGCACCCGTATTTCAGAGATGCCTAAGGTTCGGGACAAGTTCCTGGGGGACCTGAAAAGAGCAGACCTGATTTCCCTTAACATCGGCTCCAACGATGTGTTTGTCGACCCGTTGATGACAACGATCTGGGAGATGGAAAAAGACTACGGCATTGACGATGCCAAAGCCGTTCTGATGGGGCTCCTCGGAAGCCTTATCGGGCAGGGTGAAAAACCGGCACTGCCGGAGGGGGTCGACGAGACCGCATTCATCACCGACTTCCTGAAACGGATCGTTCCCAGAATGTTGACCGGGTATGGAACATTCCTGAAGAATTATCCGATCATCCTGCAGAAACTGCGTGCGCTCAATCCGACCGCGCAGATCGTCGTGGATGGGATCCACAATCCGCTTCACTATCTGAGCTTGACCGACGGCAAGCTTCCGATCTCAATCGGGGAGCTGCTCGACAGCCTGGTCCTGCCGATGCGAACGGTCATTGCGAGCCTCTGCGCTCAGTATGGATGCACATACATTGACGTGGTCGACATCCCGCTGGACGGAGACAACCATCCGACCATCGAAGGCTATCAGACGATGGCAGACCGGATCGTAAATCGCCTCCGCCCGGTGACGTCCTATAAGGATGTTCGTCTGCTGACCCGGGAGAACCAGAAAGCTGCCCTCTGGGGTGCAACGACGCAGGTCTTCCCCGGTGTTTCGGATACGAAGTTCCTTCCCGGTGCATTCGTGACCCGTGCGCAGGTCGTGGCCGCGTTGAACGCTCTGACCGGCGGTGCGGAAGAGATGCTTGGAGCAAACGATTACCGTGTGCTGCCGAGAAAACAGCTCATTATGCTCCTTCACCAGTTTGCAAAGGAACATGGCGATGCAACAGCGGCCGCTTCGGACGCACTCACATGGGCTGCAGAGACTGGCATCACGAAGGGCATCAGCCGTTTGGCGATGCAGTCGATCGTTCCCTGCACCCGCGCACAGGCAGTCCTTTTCCTGTACCGCTTCGCACAGGTGTGGACTCCCGCAACTCAGGCGACCGACGACGTAATGGCTACGTTGACCGCAGCAGAAGCTGCACTGAACTGATTAATCAAAGGGGCATATCACTTGCGAGTGATATGCCCCTTTTGCTTTTTAATCCAGTTTTTCCAGAAGTGCTTCCATGGGATACCCCAGGATCCGTGGGAGTTATTTCTTTCGGTGTGCTTCCGCGAAGTCCTCGTCCGGCGTCACGTAGATGGTCCAGTTCGTGTGGAAGATGACCTTGCCCGGACGGGCGCCGGCGGGTTTCTTCAGGTTTTTGACGAGCGTGTAGTCGACGGGGACCTTGTCGCCGGTACGGGCCGTACTGTTGACGGCCGCGATGATGGCAGCCTCTTCGATCGCCCGGTCGGAAACTTCGCCGTCCTGCGCTTCGATGATGACGTGAGAGCCGGGGAAGTCCTTTGTGTGGAGCCACATGTCGAGCTTGCCGGCCTGCTTCATGGAGAGTTTGTCGTTTTGCAGGTTGTTCCGCCCGACGAGGACCCGGAACCCGTCCGTGGTCTCGTACTCGATCGGCGGCAGGGCCGGCGGCTGCTTCGCGGAGCGGGCTTTTTTGCCGTCCCGGCGCTGTGATCCGCGCCGGTTCTTTTTCTCCGGGGTCTTGTCCTTGAGGTAGCCGCTCGCTACCAGTTCGCGGCGGATCTCGCCGATGTCCCGTTCGGTCTCCGCCCGGGACAGGGCATCTTTGACGGTCTCGAGGTAGGTGAGTTCTTCGGTGCCCTGCTCGATCTGTTCCGTCAGCTTCTTTTCCGCCGTGTAGGTCTTGCGGTAGTCTTTATAGTATTTCTGCGAGTTCTGGGCGGGGCTCAGCGCCGGGTCCGCCGGGACACGCAGGACGCGGTTTTCGTCGTAGTAGTTTTCGAGGTCGTAGTAGAGGACACCCTTCTCGAGCTGGTAGAGGTTCGCGTTGATGAGTTCCGCGTACACCCGCAGCTTTTCCCGGTCCACGGACTTCGCGAGTTCGGCGCGCTGCACTTCCACTTTCCGGGCGATCCGTTCCGTCGCGGTGTTCAGGAAGCGGCGCAGGTCGGAGGACTTGTGGGCGATCCGCTCCATCGAGTCCCGCTTCGCGTAGTACTCGTCGAGGAGTTCCGAGGCGGTCTCGTAGTGGTCGGTCGCCATACCGGGGCCGTACTGTTTGAGGTCCCAGAAGGAGAACTCGAAGGGCCGGTCGTTGTCGTCCCGGACCACACAGAACGTGTGGGTGGGAGAGGCGACTTCCTTTTTGAGTTCCAGGAGGGGGTACTCGAGGTCGACAAAGTCGTCTTCGGTCATCTCGGAGAGATGTTTGTCATCGCCCAGCGCCCGGAAGGCAACTTCTCTGGCCAGCGCCGGGGACACGCCCTGGACGGAGGACAGGACCGCGGAGGACAGCGTCTTCGCGGAGAACGATCGAATGCGCTCCACCAGTTCTTCCACACTGTGCTCCGGCAGGGCAAGCTTGTCCTGCTGCGGCGGCAGTTCATAGGCGAGGCCCGGCAGGATGAGCCGCTTCGAGGAGCGGGTGAGGTCGACCCGTTTCAGCGCGTCGATGATCTTGCCGTCCGGACCGATCAGGATGACGTTGCTGTACTGCGCCATGATCTCCATGGCCACCGTCAGGGTCTCCTTGTCGCCCAGTTCGTTGGTCGCCGAAAAATCGAGGAAGAGGATGCGGTCGAACCCCGCCTGGCGGATGCCGGTGAGCGTGGCGCCGCCGAGGCGCTTGCGCAGGAGCATGCAGAGCATGGGCGGTGTGGCCGGGTTCTCGAACGCCGCCTTCGTCAGGTGGATGCGGGGGCTGTTGGCCCGGGCGCAGAGCAGCAGTTTGAGCGCCCCCAGGTCCCGGGAGCGCAGCGTCAGCACCAGTTCCTCCGAGGAGGGCTGGTAGACTTTATCCACTTTTGCGCCGATGACGGCGGTTTCCAGTTCCTGCCCGATGCAGTGCAGGAACAGTCCGTCAAGAGCCATGTGCCAGTCCTTCTTTCGTGGGCGATTTACCCGATGTAGACCACCGGGCTGGATTTCAGGTACTTGTATTCGAGGTCCGAGAATTCCTGTTTCAGAAGCTCGAGCAGCACGGGCATGGAGACGGTCTCCGTCTCATAGTGGCCGGCTGCCAGGAGCGAGATGTCATAGTCGATGGAGTCGAGGAAGTCGTTGTGCTTCGCGTCTCCGGTGATGTAGGCGTCGATGTCTTCGTTCGCGAGGTCCGGGAGGAAGGAAGCGCCCGCGCCGCCGCAGACGGCGACCGTCCGGACCATCTTCTCCGGCAGGGTCATGCGTACGAGCGTGCCCAGTGCTTCAGAGACGATCTCCGCGTATTCTTCGGCGGGCACCGCGGTCTTCAGCGTGCCTTTGCGGACCATGCAGTTGCCGTTTTCGTCGGGCACGATGCCTTCGATGTCCTCGAGGCCGACGAGCGTGGCCAGCACGTCGTTGACACCGCCCTCCGCGAGGTCCCAGCAGGTGTGGGCCGACAGAACGGCGATGTCCCTGCGGACGGCGTCGTAGACGATCGACTCGGTGCCGGGGGTCTGTTCCCGCATGCCCTTCATGGCGTGGAAGATGACCGGGTGGTGGGAGACGAGCAGGTCGGCGCCAAAGTCCGCGGCCTGTGCCAGCGTATCGTGCGTGACGTCGAGGCAGACCGCGACCTTTTTCACTTCTTTCGATACATCGCCCACGAGAAAGCCCGAGTTGTCCCAGGACTCCTGGGTGTCGAACGGGGCAATGGAGTCGATGAAGGTGTAGATGTCTCTGACGGTAGTATTCATGTCGGTCCCTCCGTTAAGATTCCTGGTCGAGTATGGCCTGCACGTCCCGGATGACGGGCTCGAGGAGCTCGCATTCTTCCCGGGACTCCGGATAGGCGAGGAGCGCGTCGTGGCGGGCAGTCAGGCGGCGGAGCACGTCGCGGAAGTGGTCGAACCGTTCCGGCGCGTCGCACTCCGGCAGTTTTCCGAGGTAGCACTCGGAGAGGGTGGCCTCTCTCGTCTCGCCGGTGTAGGCGGCTTCGATGGCGATGTACCCTCTGCCGTTGTCACGGGTCGCGGTCTCCCGCAAAATGGAGAACCCGTTCCCGTACAGATAGTCCCGTACGTCGTCCGCGTGGGACTGGGGCTGCAGGACGAGATGGACGCCTTCCGCTTGAAGGAAGGGGGCTGCGGCCATGAGGTCGACCATCAGGTTCCCGCCCATGCCGGCCATGACGAAGTCGGTGTAGTCCCGGAGCCGCGGGTGTTCAAAACCGCTGCAGAGCAGGAGCTCGACCCGGTCGGACACCTCTTCGGCATCGACCGTGGACGCGGCGTTCTGCAGGGGGCCTTCCCGGACATCGCAGGCGGCCGCGTGCGGGATGCGGCCTTCCTGCAGGAGGAAGACCGGCAGGTAGGCGTGGTCGGTGCCGATGTCTGCCAGAGGCCGGCCGTCCCGGACGAGACCGGCCACCATGGAAAGGCGGTTCGTTAACGTGATCATCAGTTTCTGAGACTCTGGAGCGGAGCCGGGATGCGGCCGCCCCGGGAGATGAATTTCGCGGGGGATGCGGTGTTGACCGGCATGATGGGAGCGCTGCCGAACAGCCCGCCGTATTCGAGCTCCTCGCCGGGCTGCTTGCCGATGGCGGGGATGATGCGGACCGCGGTGGTCTTCGAGTTGATCATGCCGATGGCGGCCTCGTCGGCGATGATGCCGGAGAGGACTTCGGCTGAGGTGTCGCCGGGGACGGCGATCATGTCGAGACCGACAGAGCAGACCGCGGTCATCGCTTCGAGTTTTTCGATCGTCAGGCAGCCGTTTCGGGCCGCATCGATCATGCCGGCATCTTCCGAGACCGGGATGAACGCGCCGGACAGGCCGCCGACGTGGGACGACGCCATGACGCCGCCCTTCTTGACCGCGTCGTTGAGCAGGGCGAGGCAGGCCGTGGTGCCGGCGCAGCCGCACTGCTCGAGACCCATTTCCTCGAGGACGTGAGCGACGGAGTCGCCGACGGCCGGGGTCGGGGCGAGGGAGAGGTCGACGATGCCGAACGGGACATCGAGCCGGCGGGATGCCTCATGGGCGACCAGCTGGCCGACTCTCGTGATCTTGAACGCGGTATTCTTGACGAGTTTCGCGACGTCGGTGATGTCGGCGTCGGGGATCTTTTTGAGGGCGTGGCGGACGACACCGGGGCCGGAGACGCCGACGTTGATGACACAGTCGGGCTCACCGGCACCGTGGAAGGCGCCTGCCATGAAGGGGTTGTCTTCGACGGCGTTGCAGAAGACGACCAGTTTGGAGGCGGCGACGCATTCGCGGTCGGCCGTCTTTTCGGCGCACTCGCGGATGATCTGTCCCATGAGGGCGACCGCGTCCATGTTGATACCGGTCTTGGTGGATCCGATGTTGACGCTGGAGCAGACGTGGTCCGTGACAGACAGCGCTTCCGGGATGGAGCGGATGAGCGATTCATCGCCCGCGGCAAAGCCTTTCTGCACGAGGGCAGAGTAGCCGCCGAGATAGTTGGCGCCGACTTCTTTGGCGGCGCGCTCCAGCGCAAGCGCGTATTTGACCGGGTCTCCGCCGCTGGCCGCGAGGATCATGGAGATCGGGGTGACGGAGATCCGCTTGTTGATGATGGGGATGCCGTACTCGCGCTCGATGTCTTCCCCGGTCCTGACAAGGTGTTCCGCTTTACGGACGATCTTCTCATAGACCCGGTCGCAGGCCCGGTCGATGTCCGAGTCCGCGCAGTCGAGCAGGGAAATGCCCATCGTGATGGTTCGAATGTCGAGGTGCTCCTCGTCGATCATGTGTATGGTCTCGAGGATATCTGCAGTGTTGAGGTCGATCATAAAAGTCTCCTTAGATGCGATGCATGGTGTTGAAGATGTCTTCATGCATGGCGTGGATGGCAAGGCCGTTCTCGTTGCCGTATGCCTTGATGGCGTCGGCGAAATCGGCGAACGCCAGGTCCGACTCATCCATCGTGATCTGCATCATCATGCAGAACATGTCTTCCAGGATGGTCTGGGAGACGCCGACGATGTTGACGTTCCGTTCGGCACAGAACGTGGAAACTTTTGCGAAAATGCCGACAGTGTCTTTGCCGACGACGGTGATGACAGCGCGCATGGTGCGTTCCTCCAAAGATTGAATAGTAGTTTGAAACCGCAGTCATTTTAACACATTCTAAAGGGCTAAAAAACAGAAAAATACCGTTTTTGCGATTTTTCTGTTAAATACTAAAAAATTATGATAAAATATATAATCTAAAAGCTATAAGGCGAAATGGGCGCTTTGGAAAGGAGGTCCGGTCATATGATCCTGAAGGCAGCTGCCAAAATCAATCTCATGCTCGACATCCTCGGGCAGACCGAAGACGGGTACCATACTCTGTTTATGATCATGCAGTCTGTGGGGCTCTATGACACGGTCACTCTGACGGAGACCGGAAAACCCGGGACCATCACCCTTTCCTGCTCCAGCGAGGCACTTCCCTCCGATGAGACCAACATCGGCTGGAAGGCCGCGGACCGCTTTTTCCGGGAGACCGGTGTCAAGAATCCGGGCATCCATATCGATATCGAAAAGAACATCCCCTTCGCGGCCGGTCTCGCCGGCGGAAGCGCCGATGCCGCTGCCGTGTTTGTCGGCCTCAATGAGCTGACTCATGCAGGCCTTTCCGAGAGAGAACTCTGCCAGATCGCCGTCAAAGTCGGTGCGGACGTTCCGTTCTGCATCCAGGGCGGCACCATGGCGGCCATGGACATCGGTGAGGTCCTGGCACCGCTGCCGGACATCCGTCAGGACTGGTATGTCCTCGTCAAACCGGAGCAGGATGTCTCCACCAAAGAGGCCTATGCGGCCTTCGATTCCGCGGACTATGTCCGCCACCTCGACACCACGGCCATGCTGCGGGCGGCTGCCGCTGCCGACACCGACAAGGTGTATGCCATGGTCTCCAATGTCTTTGAACAGTTCATCTATGTCGCCGGCCGCGTGGACATCAAGGCCATCATGCGCGAGAACGGGTCCATCGCCCACTGCATGAGCGGAAGCGGTCCCACCATCTACGGCGTCTTTGAAACCGAAGAAAAAGCAAACACCTGCGCGGAAGCTCTTCTGGCGGCGGGTTATCGGAACACATATATTTGCCGCCCCGTCAAACAGGGCGTGACCATCGTGGAGGGAGTGTGATTTCATGAAGAAGATCCTCTCGGTATTTCTGGCTGTCATGATGATGATGGCCTGTTCCGTCACGGCATTCGCCGCGGACGGAGATGACGACGAGTCTTCCACGGTCCGTCGCATTCCTGACGGAACGAAAGTCGTCACCAGCAATACACTGGACGACGGTGTCATCGAACGGCTGCGCGTCAAGACGATCTATGTCCCGTCTTCCGTCACCACCATCACCGACGGCGCTCTGACTGGCTATGCCAACGTGACCAACGTCTATGTGGAAAACTCAAAGGACAACATCTCCATCGCGTCGGGCGCACTGCCGGCGGGCACGAACATCGTCTATACGGAGAAACCGACCACGCCGCCGACCACGACGACCACGACGAAGAAAGAAGACGAGTCGACGACAAAGACGACCAAAAAGGACGAGGAGACCACGACCAAAAAGGACGAGGAATCCACGACCAAAAAGACCACGACCACGAAAAAGGGTGAGACCACCAAAAAGACGACGAAAAAGACCACCAAACGGACGGTCTCCTCGTCGGCCACCACGTCTGACCCGAAGAACCGCACCACGGTCCAGCACCGGCCGCTGACCATTCCGAGCACCAAAGCGAAGAAGACCACGGTCAAGGGCCCGCTCATCCCCGAAGTCGAAGTCGACCCCGAGGAGATCAAAGAACAGCCCGACCCCACTATGGTGGCAGATACGACGACCGTCACCTTCGCCGGTGAAGCCATTACCGACAAGGACGGAACCATCATCGGGTTCGAAGACCCGCAGGCGAACCGTTCCGATGCAGACCGGGCCGCCACCCGGGCGAAGATCATCACCGCCGCGGCCGTCGGCGTCGTCGGTCTGACCTCGGCAGCCTTCGTCTTCCTGAAACTTCGCAGACGTCCGTAAACCCAACACTTGTAAGGCTCCGTATTCGATCGATGCGGAGCCTTTGTTTTGTAAAGTCTTTTGACCCCTTTGAAGAACGGGCGTTCTATTGAAATCTGATGATCGTTCCAGTAGAATAGACCAAATAACGTATAGTATTAGTATAAGGAGCGATTTGTTATGAAGATACAGGAACTGTTCGAAGCAGGAAACCCGAACAACCCCGGGCGGGCGATCCTCTCGTTCGAAGTCTTCCCGCCGAAACGGGACCATCCCATCGAATCCATCTACGGGCAGCTGAGCTCGCTCTGCGCACTGAAGCCCGACTTCATCAGCGTCACGTACGGTGCCGGGGGAAAGGGCAACGACAACCGCACTGCAGAGATCGCCGCCCGCATCAAGCACAACTACGGCATCGAGTCTGTCGCGCACCTGACCTGTGTCTCGAACACGAAGGAAGACGTCGACCGCATCGCCGATGAACTGCGGCTCAACAACATCGAAAACATCCTGGCGCTCCGCGGAGACTTGCCGGAAGGGGTCGACTGTGCCGAGGACTTTGCCCATGCGAGCGACCTCACGGCTTACCTGACGGAGCTCGGCGGGTTCGACATCGCCGGCGCCTGCTACCCCGAGACCCATCCGGAGTCGGCGAATGAGATCGACGACATCCTGAACCTCAAGAAGAAAGTGGACGCGGGTGCGAGCCACCTCATCACCCAGCTCTTCTTTGACAACGAGACGTTTTACCGGTACCGCGACAAACTGGCACTGGCCGGGATCGACGTCCCCATCGAAGCCGGTATCATGCCGGTCATCAACCGGGCGCAGATCGAGCGGATGGTCACCCTCTGCGGCGCCAGCCTTCCCGCGCCCTTCGCCCGGCTCATGAACCGCTTCGGCGATGACCCCGAGCAGATGCGGGATGCCGGCATCGCCTACGCCATCCAGCAGATCATCGATCTGCTCGCCGCCGGTGTCGACGGTATCCACCTTTACACGATGAACAACCCTTACGTTGCAACACAGATCACGGAGGCCATTCGAGGACTGTTATGATCACACCTGGCCCTCTCGACCACGCCGAAGCCGTCCGCTACCTGGGCGATGCACGGGTCGAGATGAACGACGCCATGGAGCAGCTCCTTGCCGACTGCGAGGAACAGGTGCTCTCTGTGGCAGAACCCAAATTTCTCTATAAGGTCCTGGACCTTCCCTGTGAAAAACTGATGGCAGGGGAGGATATCGCCATGCACCTCGAAGGGTGCACGAAGGCAGTGCTGTTCTGTGCGACGCTGGGCACCGGCATCGACCGGATGCTCCGGGTCGAACAGGTGAAGGACATGTCGAGGGCCGTCGTCCTCGACGCGCTCGCCAGCGTGGCCATCGAACAGGTCTGCCGACAGTTCGATACGTTCCTCGCCGACAAGTTCCCGGACCTTTTCCAGACCTTCCGCTTCAGCCCCGGGTACGGGGACTATCCCATCGACCTGCAGAAGGTGTTCCTCACGGAACTCGACGCGCCGAAGAAGATCGGCCTTACCACCAATGACAATTTCCTGCTCATCCCGACGAAGTCCGTGACCGCGATCACGGGACTCTCCGAGACGGAACCGCCGAAACGCAGACGGGGCTGTGCCTCCTGCAACCTGCGCGGGAGCTGCAACTACAGACAACGAGGTGACCACTGTGGATCTTAAAACTCTCCTTCAGGAACGGGACTTCCTGTTCCTTGACGGCGCGACCGGCACACTCATCCAGAAGAGCGGTGTCGCCTACGAACACAACCCGGAAACGCTCAACATGACCCATCCGGACCTCATCACGTCATTCCACAGAGCCTACATCGATGCAGGCTCCGATCTCGTCTACGCCAATACGTTCGGCGCGAACTCCTACAAACTCGAGGGGTGCGGCTACCCGACCGACGCCATCATCAAAGCGGCGCTGCAGAACGCGAAGGCGGCCGCTGCCGGCACCGATGCCCTCGTTGCCCTCGACGTCGGCCCCATCGGTCAGCTCCTCGAGCCGGCCGGTGCCCTCTCGTTCGAAGAAGCTTACGATCTCTTCGCGGAAGAGATGGACGCGGCGGAAGAAGCCGACGTCATCGTCATCGAGACCATGACCGATCTCTATGAAGCGAAGGCGGCCGTGCTGGCGGCGCGAGAACATGCTCCCGGCAAGCCGATCCTCGTCACCATGACCTTTGAGTCGAACGGCCGCACGTTCGCCGGCGTCTCGGCAGAAGCTGCCGCCCTCACCCTGTCCGGTCTCGGCGTCAGCGCGCTCGGCGTCAACTGTTCCCTTGGCCCGAAGGACCTCGAACCGGTCATCGAGCGCATGAGCCGTTACACCGACCTTCCCCTCATCTTCAAGCCCAACGCCGGGCTTCCGGACCCGAACAGCAGTGAATACGACATCGGGCCGGAAGACTTCGCCGAGGCGGTCCGGAGCATCGCTCCGCACGGCCTCAAACTGGTCGGCGGGTGCTGCGGCACCACACCGGAGTACATCGCCTGCCTGAAACGGGCCCTCGCGGATGTTACGTATACCCCTCAGACGAAGGACGAGGGTCCGGTCGTCTGCAGCGCCAGCACGGTCGTCCGCATCAACGGGCCGCGCATCATCGGAGAGCGGATCAACCCGACCGGCAAGAAGCTGTTCAAAAAAGCCTTGCAGGAAAACGACATCGACTACATCCTGAACCAGGCCCTGAGCCAGGTGGAGGCCGGCGCCGAGATCCTCGACGTCAATGTCGGCCTGCCGGAGATCGATGAACAAGCGATGATGGTCAAAGTGCTGAAGGCCATCCAGGGCGTGTGCGACGCGCCGCTCCAGATCGACAGCACCAAACCGGACGTCCTCGAAGCGGCACTCCGGGCATACAACGGCCGGCCCATCGTCAACTCCGTCAACGGAGAGGAAAAGAGCCTGTCGACGGTCCTGCCGCTCGTCAAAAAGTACGGCGCCACGGTCGTCGGACTGACCCTCGACGAGAACGGGATCCCGAAGACGGCGGAAGAGCGGTTTCAGATCGCGAAACGCATCGTGGAGCGGGCCGAAGCGCTCGGCATCCCGCGCGAAGACGTCTTCATCGACTGTCTGACCCTGACGGTCTCCGCGGAACAGGCCGCCTGCAAAGAGACCCTCGAAGGGCTCCACCGGGTGAAGACCGAACTCGGCTGCAAAACGGCCCTCGGTGTCTCCAACATCTCCTTCGGCCTGCCGTACCGGGAACTGGTCAACAGCACGTTCCTGACGATGGCACTCGAGGAGGGGCTCGACCTGCCCATCATCAACCCCAACGTGGCCTCCATGACCGGCGCTGTCCGGGCGTTCCGGGTCCTCCGGGGCATCGATGAGAACTCCCTCGACTATATCGAGGCATACCAGAATTACACCCCGCCGATCTCCGGCGGAGCCGCCCCGGCAGGCGCAGCCTCCGGCGGAGCAGCCCCGGCTGCGGGCAACCGTGCCGGCTCCGCGAACACCGCCGGTGCATCGCCTCTGCAGAATGCAGTCCTGAAAGGTCTGAAGACCGAGGGCGCGAACGCGACGAAGACGATGCTCGAGACGAAGGACCCTTTGTCCATCGTCAATGAAGAACTCATTCCCGCCCTCGACAAGGTGGGCGCAGATTTCGAGGCGGGGAAGATCTTCCTGCCGCAGCTCATCCAGAGCGCCAACGCGGCCCAGGAATGCTTCACCGTCATCAAGGAGGAGATCGCCCGCACCGGCTCCGGCAGCGTCAGCAAGGGGAAGGTCATCCTCGCCACGGTCAAGGGCGACATCCATGACATCGGCAAGAACATCGTCAAAGTCCTGCTCGACAACTACGGCTACACGGTCATCGATCTCGGCCGCGACGTCGACCCGAGGGTCATCGTGGAGACGGCCCTCAAAGAGGACATCGAGGCGGTCGGCCTGTCGGCGCTGATGACCACGACACTCTCCAGCATGGAGGAGACCATCGCCCTGCTCCGGAAGGAGCCGGCCCTGCAGAATGCCGACGGCTCGAGCAAGGTCAACGTCATGGTCGGCGGCGCTGTCGTCACCCCGGACTATGCGGAACGCATCGGGGCCGATTTCTACTGCCGGGACGCCAAGGCCACGGTCGACGCCTGCAAATCGGTTTTCAAGAATTAAACTACACTTAAAGTTCATTCGATAAAGTTTAGGAGACGTACATCGCCAACACCGGGAGGAAACCATGAGACTTTTACTTGCAGAAGACGAGAAGATGCTGTCTGACGCGCTCGTCACCATGCTCACGCACAACAACTATTCGGTCGACGCCGTCTACAACGGCCAGGACGCTCTTGACTACCTCGAGACCGGGGACTACGACGGCGCCATCCTGGACATCATGATGCCGAAGATGGACGGCCTCACGGTCCTGCGGAAGATCCGCGCCGAAGGCCTGACCCTGCCGGTCATCATGCTGACCGCCAAGTCCGAAGTGGACGACCGTGTCGAAGGTCTCGACGCCGGTGCCGACGATTACCTTACGAAACCCTTTGCCATCAAGGAACTGCTGGCGCGCATCCGGTCCATGACCCGCCGTCAGCCGGAGCTTTCGGACTCCGTCCTCAAGTTCGGCAACCTGTCCCTCGACCGCTCGGACTACGAGCTGTCCGGCCCGGACGGTTCCACCAAACTTGCCAACAAAGAATTCCAGATCATGGAAATGCTCATGACGAACCCCGGGCAGGTCATCTCGACGGAACGCTTCCTCGAGAAGATCTGGGGCTATGACACCGACGCGGAAGTCAACGTGGTCTGGGTCTACATTTCCACCCTTCGAAAGAAACTTGCGAGCCTCGGCACCTCGGTCCAGATCAAAGCGGCCAGAGGCGTCGGCTACTCGCTGGAGGACAAAGCATGATCGAACGGATCCGCAAACGGTTCATCCATGTGACGATCCTCTCCGTTCTGATGGCACTGCTGCTCATCATGGGCACGTTCAACTTCGTGGCCTTTCGCAGCGTGCGGACCAACGCCGATCTCATCCTCGATCTGATGGCGAACAACGGAGGCGATTTCCCGGACCGTATCCCGGAGGAATACAAGGGCATCATCGAAGGCTTCGGACATGCGGCAGCATTTGCCGACCGGGATGACTTCAACGAGGAGCTCGACGAGGACAACCTCGAAAACCGTGCCCGGTATTTCAATAACAATACCCTTCAGAGCGAACGGCACTATACTTTCTCGCCGGTCACCGATGAGACCCCGTATGAGACCCGCTATTTCAGTGTGGTCCTCAATGACAAGAACGAACCGCTGTCGGTGAACACCGGGCGGATCGCCTCCGTCAACGCGGAGGACGCCACCCGCTATGCCCAGAGTCTGCAGCATATCGGCGCGACCGAATCCGGGTTCCTCGGTGTCTACCGTTACCGGGTCCAGAAAGCGCAGAACGGGACCATGTACCTGTTCCTCGACTGTTCCTCGGACCTCTACAACTCCATCTATCTGCTCATCGTGAGTCTGATGATCGCGGCCGCAGCGCTGCTCCTCATCTCCATGCTGGTCATCCTCTTCTCGAAGAGAGCCATCCGCCCCATCCAGGAGAGCTATGACAAGCAGCGGAAGTTCATCACCAATGCCGGCCACGAACTGAAGACCCCGCTCGCCATCATCGACTCCTGTACGGAAGTCCTCGAGATGACCGAGGGAGAGAACAAGTGGACCGAAGGCATCCATGAACAGGTCGGGCGATTGACCACGATGACCGGAGAACTCATCTCCATGGCCAAGATGGCGGAGAGCGATCTCGAGCTCAACAAGCGCGACCTCGACCTCTCGGAACTCTGCCGGGAGACCCTCGAGCCCTTTGGCCTCATGGCGGAAGAGCAGAGCCTCGGCTATGTGATGGACATCACACCGGACATCCCGTTCTTCGGCAATGAACAGACGCTCAAACAGCTCTGCTCCATCCTCGCGGACAACGCGGTCAAATACGCGGCGCCCGGCACCACCATCTATATGACGCTCAAGAAGCGGGGCCGCCGGGTCCATCTCTCGAGCGACAATGAGGCTGAGGGGGTCAAAAAGGGCACCAGCAACGAACTCTTCGAACGCTTCTACCGGGGCGACACCTCCCACAGCCAGGAGACGAAGGGCTACGGCATCGGCCTGTCCATGGCGCAGACCATCACGGAACTGCACAACGGCCGCATCTCCGCGAACAGCGAAGACGGCAAACGGCTCAAGATCACTGCGTCGTTCCCCGAACGGGGCGGCAGCGCCAGATCCATCCGCAAGGTCACGAAGCAGCAGGAAAAGTACCATAAAAAGAACGCGAAAGAAGAGGAAAAACGCCTCGCGAACGCGTGATCATCTGAAAAAACAAGTCCCCGAAAGCGGTCCGAAGTGGAACGTATCCGGGGACTTTTTTTGCTCTGCAGGCAAATTTTAAGTTATTTTTAACTAAAATCTGAAGTTCGTTTTAGGTAAGTTGCCTAAACTGTTCGCTGTAAGGAAACAACAGGAGGACACAACTATGGGAGTTACCAATGTGTTCGCCCGAAAGGAACTCAAATACCGGCTGACCGCGTCGCAGGACCGCTTTCTCCGGGAAGCGCTCGCGCCCTATGTCACGCCGGACCGGTACGGCGAAAGCACCATCTGCAACATCTACTACGACACCCCGGACTTCCGGCTCATCCGCAAGTCCATCGAGAAACCCGTCTACAAAGAAAAACTCCGGCTTCGCAGCTACGGCCCCGCGGGACCGGATGACAACACGTTCCTCGAACTCAAAAAGAAGTATAAGGGGATCGTCTATAAACGGCGGATCTGCCTTCCGGAGCGGGAGGCGATGAACTACCTGAACGGTACATCGCCCCTGCCGGAACAGAACCAGATCGCGAGAGAACTCGACTGGTTCCTGGACTTCTACGGCGACCTGCAGCCGGCGGTCTACCTGAACTATGACCGGACCGCTTACTACTCGAACGAGGACCCGGATCTGCGGATCACCTTTGACCGGAACATCTGCTTCCGGACCGGGGACCTCTCTCTGCAGAGCCTGCCCGGCGGGCGATTCGTCATCCGTCCGGGGGAGAGCATCCTGGAGATCAAAGCGGCCGGCGCCATGCCCCTGTGGCTCACGGCGCTGCTGACGCAGGCCAACGCGCAGAGAACTTCGTTCTCCAAATACGGGACCGCTTACCAGATGCTGCTGGAAGAGGGAAACGAACACACGATCAATACAGGAGGGATCTTAAGTGCTTGAAGAATTGTTTACGAGCGTCATTGCCACGGAAGGCATCGCCGTCTCCGGCTTTCTGACCTGCCTCGCGGGTTCGCTGGTGCTCGGCGCCATACTCGCCTTCGTGTTCACATATAGAAGTAAAACCGATTACACCAAAAGCTTTGTGGGCACCCTGCTCATCCTGCCGGCCGTCGTGGCCATCGTCATCATGATGGTCAGCGGCAGCATCGGCACGGGCATCGCGGTGGCCGGCACCTTTTCACTGGTCCGGTTCCGCTCCATCCCCGGGACGGCGCGGGAGATCAGCGCCATTTTCCTTGCCATGGCTGTCGGCCTGGCCTGCGGCATGGGGTACCTCGGCTTCGCCGCCATTTTTACGGCGGTCATGGGCATCGTCTCTCTGGTCTACAACCTCACGACCCTTGGGGAACACAGCTCGGACAGCCTCGACAAGCTGGTCCGCATCACGGTCCCGGAAGATCTGGAGTACGGGACGGCGTTCACCGACCTGTTCGACCGGTATACGACGGAAGCCAAACTCGTCGGTGTCAAGACGACGAACCTCGGCAGCCTCAACCGGCTGTCTTACAATATCCGACTGAAAGAAGCAGGCACTGAAAAAGCCCTGATCGACGACCTGCGGGTCCGCAACGGCAACCTCGAGATCAACATGATGGTCCGCGGCGCCGGGGAAGGAGAGACACTCTGATGAAATCGATGACCCATAAACTGACCGCCGTTCTGGTGGCGCTGGCCATGGTCCTGGTCCTCGCCGCCTGCGGCACGAAAACGACCTCGGACGCGCAGAGCGGAGAGGGCGCAAAGACCGAAGTGACGGAGGAGAGCACTCCGAAGTCTACCAACACCGATCTGTTCACCGACCGGGACCTCGACCCGTCCTATGAGAACGCGACCACCATCGACCTCTCGAAGGAGTCCGCGTCCGAAGTGACCATCTCTGAAGCCGGCACGTACATCCTGACCGGCACCTACAACGGACAGGTCGTCGTCGACGTCGGCGACCAGGACAAGGTCCAGCTGGTCCTCGACAACGTGACCATCGCCAACAACGACAGCGCCGCCATTTATGTGAAGGCGGGCGACAAGGTCTTTGTCACCCTGAAGGACGGCACGGCCAACAAGATCTCGTCGAGCGCGTCCTTCGCTTCCGCGGACGCCGACACCGGCGACAACATCGACGCCGCCATCTGGTCCAAGGCAACTCTGACCATCAACGGCACCGGCAAACTGACCGTCACCTGTGACAACGGCCACGGCATCGTCTCGAAGGACGACCTCAAAGTGACCGGCGGCACCCTCAAAGTCGATGCTGCCAAAAAGGCACTGGCCGGCAAGGACAGTGTCCGCATCCACGACGGCGTCCTGGACCTCACGGCCGGTGACGATGCCATCCACACCAGCAATGAGGAAGATGAGAGCAAAGGCTTTGTCTACATCGAAGGCGGCACCCTCACTCTCGACTCCGGGGACGATGCCATCCACGCGGAGACCGACCTCACCATCGTCGGCGGCGTCATCGACATCACGAAGTCCGTGGAGGGCCTGGAAGGCCAGGACATCGCGATCAGCGGCGGGAAGATCGACATCGTCGCGTCGGATGACGGCATCAACGCTTCGGAAGGCGGCAGCGGATCTGACAATACGGCGGACTTCGGCGGCTTCGGCCAGGGCGGCGGGTTCGCCGACCACCAGAATGCCACACTGACCATTTCCGGCGGCACCATCACGGTCAATGCGCAGGGCGACGCCCTCGACTCCAACGGCTCCATGACGGTGTCCGGCGGCACGACGTATGTCAGCGGCCCGACCAACGGCGGCAACGGAGCGCTCGACTGCGACAATGCCTCGATCACCGGCGGCACGGTCATCGCGGCCGGCTCCGCGGGCATGGCGATGAACTTCGGTTCGAACTCGACCCAGTGCTCCATGCTGGTCTCTTTCGACCAGGCTGTTTCCGGCGGCACGGAAGTCGTGCTGAAAGACAGCGACGGAAAGACCGTCCTGTCCTTCACACCGGAAAAAGACTATCAGACCGTCGTGCTCAGCTCCGCGGACATCAAGACCGGTGAGACCTACACGGTCACCGCCGGCAGCCAGTCTTCTAACGTGGAGATGACCGACACCATCTACGGCTCCGGCGGGATGCCGGGCGGCCACGGCGGCATGGGTGGAATGCATGGCCAGGGCAGCTTCCGGATGGAACGCGCAGAGGGCAGCAATGCTCCCGATGCGCAGAGCTCCGCGACCACCGACGCGGAAAGCTCCGCGACAGTTTGATTGAAATTGCCTCTTGAGACATCGCGAAAAAAAGCGTAAAATAGCGTCCTGTCAGTTGAACTGACAGGGCGCTTTTTTTATAATAAGAATTCAAGAGGGGAGGGGACACCGTGAAATCATTCTTTCTGAACCTGTGGGAAGACATCAAAAACTTCTTCGGCCATTTCCGGGTCTATCTCAAATGGCTCGTGCTGGCATTGCTCCTGGGCGTGGTCCTTGGCCTCGTCGGCACCGGGTTTTATTACACGCTGTTCTATGCCGGTGAACTCCGGGCGCAGTACCCCTGGCTCATCTGGCTCCTGCCGGTGGCCGGTCTCGTCATCGCCGCCCTCTACTATTTCTTCGATAAAAAGCCTCAGACCGAGGAGAACAAAGGGACCATCATGGTCCTGGCCGCCGTGAACGGCGGGGAAGAGATCCCGTTCCGGATGACCCCGCTCATCTTTGTGTCGAGCGCCATCTCCCATGTGTTCGGCGCGTCCGTCGGCCGCGAAGGCGCCGCTCTTCAGATGGGCGCCAGCCTCGGCTCCACGCTCTCCCGCCTTCTGAAGTTCAATGAGAACGACCACAAAGTCCTCATCATGACCGGCATGAGCGCCGCGTTCGCCGCCATCTTCGGCTCGCCCCTGACCGCCGCGGTCTTCTCGATGGAGGTCATCTCG
>JAFRHS010000031.1 GCA_017433225.1 Clostridia bacterium | reverse complement strand
TTTCAAGGTCCACCAACCACGTAGTTACGTGGTTTGCGAGTTCAGCCGTGGGCCGAACGCGAGATATATAATACTGCATCTATATCTTAAAGTCAACACCTTTTTTGCGAAAACCTCCATAGTTTTCAACACACCGCCGGGTGTTTGCGGAAAGTGGTCAGAGTTCCCTGCTTTTCGCAAAAGAAAGGAGCGCCGAACGGCGCTCCTGCAAGGTCTGATAATATTGGTATATGGATCAGTAAAGAACTTTGTCGAGCCACTTTGCCACATACATCATCGCGTTGTGGGAACCGGGCGTGAAGGACAGGATCTGGAAATCGTGGAGCGACAGAGGACCGGTAGCGATGTAGCGGTCGACATTGGCGCCGATCTCCTTGAGGCGCGCTTCGACCATATCGGACTGACCGTGGGTCATCGGGTCGAATCTGCCGGAGATGATCAGGGTATTTCCGTTGTCCTTGGGGAAGTACGGGATGGGGTTGACCGTCTTATAGAGCGGCTCTGTGGTCGGGTCCTTCTTGTTGAAGAGATCCTGCATCATGGAACGGGCCACCGGGATCTTGTTCATGGGCAGGCCCCAGAAGACGTTCGTGTCGTAGAAGCCGCAGAACAGAAGGCTGCCGGCGATTTTGAGAGGAGCGGTGCCGACGCCCATTTCTTTTGCATAATCGGGGTTGTTCGAAGCAGTCTGTGTGACTGCCGCAATGTTGGAACCTGCAGAGTCGCCGGAAACGTAGACCTGGTCGATGTCCAGGTTGTACTTCTCGGCGTTGTCTTTGATCCACTGCAGTCCCGCGAAAGCGCATTTGACGGGATACGGCCACAGGTAATCGTTGCTGTGGCAGATCTCGGGGTCGTGGGAGTCGAAGAACGGGTTCGCCTTCTTCGGCATACCGTAGTTCATGTTGACGACGAAGACGCCGCTGTCCGCGAACTGCAGGCACATGCCGCGGCTGTTCTTCTTATCGCCGATGATCCAGCCGCCGCCGTGGATGTTCAGGATGACAGGATATTTTTTATACTTCTTGTTGTCCGGTGCCCAAAGGAGGTCGGCCTTCATGACGTCGGGGTTCTCATCGCAGTAGACGATGTCGTTGACCTCTTTGACGGACGGGTAGTTCAGGTTGTTGACAAGGATGTCTTTGGCCCAGTTATCGAGATTGAACAGATAACCGAGAACGCCGGATTCAAGTGACATATTTCATTCCTCCATAAAAATAGTTTACAGGATCTCAACATGCTCATTGTAACGTCCAAAACCGCAAAAATCAACCAAAGGAAACAGAATTGTCCGCACAATCAAACAGTCTGTTAATTAATTGTCTTATTTGTTTGGCCTTTTTGTATTTTCCCGTCCTGTTTTTTGTGCTAAACTGTCCTTAGGGTGAAATGAAACGTGATTGTTTGTGACTGATCAAATCGTACCCGCAGATCTGTTTCAAAAGGCCTATGGAACAGGTCTAAAATTATTCCATTTCCAATGCAAGGGAGGAAAACAATATGAGCAGAGACTACAAATGGGAAGGCAAAAAAGCTTTCTGGCGTGGTGTCGAAGTCGTCTTTACGGCTGCCGAATATGCCTGGGGCTGGTTCTTCCCGGATCCGAAGATCATCAAAGGTCCCGGAGCCATCAAGCAGCTTCCCGCACAGATCAAAGCTGACGGCAAGAAAAAGGTCCTCGTTGTCACCGATAAGGTCCTTATGAGCCTCAACCTTCTCGATGGTCTGTTCGAAGCCATGAAGAAGGAAGGCGTCGACTATGTCGTCTATGACGATGTCCAGCCGAACCCGAGCATCGAGAACGTCGAAGCGGCTCTGAAGCTCTACAAGGACAACGGCTGCGAAGCCATCGTCGCGGTCGGCGGCGGCTCCCCCATGGACTGCGCGAAAGGCGTCGGTGCCCGTGTCGCCCGTCCGACCAGTACCGTCAAACAGCTCGGTGCGTTCGTCTTCATGGTCGCCATTCCTGTGACGTCCCTGCCGAAGGTGACGTTCAACGGCTATTTCCCGCCGAAACTCTATGCTGTCCCGACCACCGCAGGTACCGGTTCCGAAACCACGATCGCCGCGGTCATCACCGACATGCAGACTCATGACAAGTTCCCGATCACCGACCCGCTGATCCGTGCAAATGTTGCGGTCCTTGACCCCGAACTCACCACCGGCCTTCCGAAAAAGGTCACGTCGACCACCGGCCTTGACGCCCTCACCCATGCGGTGGAAGGTTACACCAACATCTGGTACAACGACAAGAAGTTCAACGAACTGGGCAAAGACGCGGTCGTACGGATCTTCAAATGGCTCGAAGTCGCCTATAATGAACCGAACAACCTCAAAGCCCGCGAAGAGATGCTGCAGGCATCCTACAACGCCGGCATGTGCTTCACCAGAGGCGGCGTCGGTTACGTCCACGGCATCGGCCACAGACTTGGCGGCCTCTATGGCATCCCGCACGGTCTGGCCATGTCCACCATCCTGACCCATGTCTTCTCCGACGACTTCCTGTTCCCGTACACCTATGAGAAGCTCGCCGAACTGGCTGACGCAGTCGGTATCACCGGCGCTTCCAAGAGAGAAAAGGCCAAGAAGTTCATCGCCGAGATCCGCGCGATGGAAGACCGTATGGAGATCCCCTATGGTTTCGACTGCATCCGTGACGAGGACATCCCGCTCATCGCCGAACGCTGCATAAAAGAAACCAACCCGACTTACCCGGTCCCGCACATCTTCACGAAAGAAGATCTTGAGGTCTTCATCAAAGACCATCTTCAGATCAAGAACTGACCGGTCCGTCAGGCAGATCACAAACCATGAAAGGTCCTGCAAGTCCTGCTTGCAGGGCCTTTTCTATGTGCATTTTTACTGGAAAAGATGTCAAATCCTCATGCAACTTGTCCCATGTGATTCTTGTATTGGGTCCCCATTTGTAGTATAATTCCACGGTATAATTCCTATAATTAAAGGTATTAAATAAACGAAACCATGTATAAAGGATGATTCACCACATGGCAAATAAAATGACAAAAGCAGAGTTCAAGGAAGACATCGTCTCCAAACTCACCCACATTTTCGGTGTCACGCCGGAAGAGGCGACTTATGAGCAGTACTACAAGGCCATTGCCATCATGTGCAAGGACCAGCTCGCCCATGAGTGGTACGACTTCCGCCACGAGCTTCACCGCTCCGAAGACACAAAGACGGTCTATTACCTCTGCATGGAATTCCTGCTCGGGCGTTCCCTCAAAAACAATCTTTACAACATGAACCTCACCGAGGTTGCCGAAGAGGCTCTCAAAGATTTTGGCCTCACGCTCGACAAACTCTATGAATGTGAGCCGGACGCAGGTCTCGGCAACGGCGGTCTCGGCCGTCTTGCAGCCTGCTATCTGGACGGCCTTGCCACCGGAGGCTACTCCTCCATGGGCTACGGCATCCTCTATGAATACGGCATCTTCAAACAGAAGATCATCGACGGCTGGCAGACCGAACTGCCGGACTTCTGGCTTCCCGGCGGCGATGTATGGCTCACCGCGAAACCGGACGAGTCCTTCAACATCCAGTTCGGCGGCAACATCGAGAGCGGCTGGCAGGACGGCTATTACACGTCCAACGTCACCGACGCCACCTCGGTCATCGCCGTCCCCTATGACATGTATATCTCCGGCAAAGACGGCAAGGGCATTTCCGTCCTTCGTCTCTGGAAAGCGGACGCCCCCGGTTTCGACATGAGTCTCTTCAACCAGGGCGACTACATCCGTGCGGTCGAGAAGCAGGCCATGGCCGAGGCCATCTGCAAAGTCCTCTACCCCTCGGACAACCACCCGGAAGGCAAGATGCTGAGACTTCGTCAGCAGTACTTCCTGGTCTCCGCTTCCCTGCAGGATATCGTCCAGCGCCACCTGCGCCATCACAAGACCCTCGACAGCATCCCGCAGAAGATGGCCATCCACATCAACGACACGCACCCGACCCTCGGCATCCCGGAACTCATGCGGATCTGCCTTGACGAGTGCGGTTACAGCTGGGACGACGCCTGGAAGATCGTCACCCAGACCTTTGCTTACACCAACCACACGGTCATGAAGGAAGCACTCGAGTGCTGGCCGGCAGACATCTTCCGTCTGCTCCTCCCCCGCATCTATCAGATCGTCGAGGAGATCGACCGCCGCTACAGAGAGTTCGTCTGGGACGTCACCCATGACGCCCGCAAGGTCGAGGACATGGCCATCATCTCGAACGGCATCGTGCGCATGGCCAACCTCTGTGTCGCCACCTGCCACAGTGTCAACGGCGTTTCCGCCCTCCATTCCGAGATCCTGAAGGAGACGGTCTTCTCCGACTTCTATCAGCTGACTCCGTCCAAGTTCAAGAACGTCACGAACGGCATTGCCCACAGACGCTGGCTCTGTCAGTCCAACCCCGAGCTCACGGCGTACATCGCCGAACTCATCGGGGACGGATTCGTCTCCGACGCGAAGGAACTTGCCAAACTCCGCGAATTCGCGAACGACAAACAGGTCCTCGACACCTTCGGCCAGATCAAACGCCGGAACAAAGAGGCCTTTGCCGCTTACATCAAGGAGAAACAGGGGCTCGTCATCGACCCCGACTCCCTCTTCGATGTCCAGGTCAAACGTCTCCACGAGTACAAGAGACAGCACCTCAACGTCTATGAGATCATCAACAACTACCTGATGCTGAAGGCAGATCCGAACATGGACTTCACGCCCCGCACCTACATCTTCGGTGCCAAGGCAGCCTCCGGTTACTATATGGCGAAGAAGATCATCAGCCTCATCGTCAACCTGGCACACGTCATCAACAACGACCCCGACATCAAGGGCCGCATCAAAGTCATTTACATCGAAGACTACTGTGTTTCCATGGCGGAGCACCTCATGCCGGCTGCGGACATCTCCGAGCAGATCTCCCTGGCGGGTACAGAGGCATCGGGTACCGGCAACATGAAGCTCATGATCAACGGTGCGGTCACCCTCGGCACCATGGACGGCGCCAACGTCGAGATCTTCGAGCAGGTCGGTGAAGACAACATCTTCATCTTCGGCATGTCCTCTGACGAGGTCGCCACCCTGCAGCCGCGCTATGAGCCGAGCCAGTACTTCATGAACAATGACGACATCAAGAGCGTCATCGAGTTCATCAACCGCGGCGTCAACGGAAACGAGTTCCCCGAACTGTCTTCCAGCATGATCCACCACGACCCGTACATGGTCCTCGCCGACTATGCGGACTACCACAAAGTCCGTCAGGAGATGGTCGAGGCCTATGCCGACAAGGAAACCTGGAACCGCATGTCCCTCATGAACGTCGCCGGTGCCGGCAAGTTTGCCGCGGACCGTGCCATCGAGGACTATGCACGCGATATCTGGCATTGCAAGCCGATGAGATAAATGATCTACAACTCTAGAGACCCCAGATACAAGAGCATATATGGAGCCGTGGAGGCCGGTCAGAAGATGACCATCCGCCTCCTGCTCCCCTACGACTCGGGTGCTGTATGTTACAGCGCCCGTATGCTCGTTACGGAGGACTCTACCGGAGAAGAGACCGCTTACGAACTGGTCGGGACCAACTCCTATGAGGATGGCAGCCGCTGGTGGGAGCTCACTCTGTCTCTGAAGGAGCCGGGTCTCTATTGGTACTACTTCGAATACAACACGCCCTGGTCCCAGGAGCAGGTCTACAAAGGGGCATTCTCCAACGGTTACATCCGCATCGACCCCTCATTCTGGCAGCTGACCGTCTATGAAAAAGGCTACCGGACCCCGGACAGCCTCAAAGGCGCCACCATGTACCAGATCTTCCCGGACCGCTTTTTCAATTCGCGGATCCCGAAGTACCACGTCCCGAGCGACCGGGATTATGTCAGCTGGTTCTCCGAACCCCGCTGGCGCCCCGACGAACACGGCGTCGTCTGGAACAACGACTATTTCTGCGGCGACCTGAAAGGCATCGAGCGAAAGCTCCCCTACATCCGGAACCTCGGTGTCACGGTCATCTATCTGAACCCCATCTTCGAGTCCCATACGAACCACCGTTACAGCACGGCGGACTATTCGAAGATCGACCCGTTGCTGGGCACGGAAGAAGATTTCCGCGAGCTGTGCATCCAGGCGCACAAGTTCGGGATCAAGATCATCCTGGACGGTGTCTTCAGCCACACCGGCGACGACAGCGTCTACTTCAACAAAAAGGGACGGTACCCGACGCTCGGCGCCTACAACTCGAAAGAGTCCCCCTACTATTCCTGGTACAACTTCTCCGAGTGGCCGGACCGCTATGACTCCTGGTGGGGCTTCGATATCCTGCCGAACGTCAACGAGACGGAACCCGCCTACATGGAGTACATCACCGGCGAGGGCGGCATCATCGAGAAATGGCTGAAACTCGGCGCGGACGGCTGGCGGCTGGACGTCGCGGACGAACTGCCGGACGAATTCATCGAAGCCATCCACACCCGTGCGAAAGCCACCAAGAAGGACGCCATCGTCCTCGGCGAAGTCTGGGAAGACGCCTCCAACAAGGTCGCCTACAGCCATCGCCGGAAGTACCTGCTCGGCCATGAGCTCGACAGCGTCATGAACTATCCGTTCGCGAACGCCATCATCGACTTCGTGGCGGACAATGACGCCGCGTTCTTCCTCGACAAGATCCTCACCATCACGGAGAACTACCCGAAGGAGATCGTCGATGTCCTCATGAACATGCTGGGGACCCACGACACCGAGCGGATCATCACCCGTCTCGCCGGCGAAGACTGCACCGGGAAAGACCGTGAATGGCAGGCCGCTCACTCGCTGTCCACCGCGCAGTATGAACTGGGCGTCAAGCTCGAGAAGATCGCCGCCACCATCCAGTACACTCTGCCCGGCATCCCCTCCATCTATTATGGAGACGAAGCGGGCATGCAGGGTTACAAGGACCCCTTCAACCGCAGAGGCTTCCCCTGGACCCATATCGACACGAACCTCAGTGCCTGGTACACCTGGCTCGGGTTCCTGCGCAAGACCTGCCCCGTCATCCCGACCGGCCAGTTCATCCCCATCTCCGGGGCTTCCGGCTGTGTCTGCTATGCCCGCATGAACGAGACCCATCCGGTCCTCTCTCCCGTGGGCGATGCACTGGTGGTCATTGCGAACCGCAACCCCCATGAGATCGACTACTGGCTTCCGGAAGAACTGAGCGATGTGACCCCGGTCATGAACGTCGTCTACCACGAAGGCCGCAAAGTGACGGTCGGCCCCTGTTCCGCCGCCCTGCTCGGCCGCGGCGACTGGTGCCAGATCTGACCGGCACGACCTGATCAAACAAAGAAAACCCCTGAGAACGGAACCCGTTCTCAGGGGTCTTTTTATGGGGTCAGGTTAGGGAAACTTACCGGTCGGTGACCTTTGCGACAGCGTCCTTGACCGCACGGGTGGCGATCTTCGTGACACGCTTCGGCAGGTACTTGGCCAGTTCGGGAATGCGCTGTTCGGACGGGACCATGTTCGAGCGACCGGGGTGCGTTCTCTCGAGATGGATGGCGTCGAACGAGCACTTGGTGGTACAGATACCGCAGCCGATGCAGGCGACCGGGTCGACGACGGAGGCGCCGCAGCTCAGGCAGCGGGAGGTCTCGATCTTGACCTGCTCTTCGGTGAAGCACTGCTTGTACTCTTCGAAGGTCTTCGCGGTGTCGATACCGGAAACCAGTTCGGGTTTCTGTCTCTTGGAGTTGTCATAGGAATCAACAGCGATGTTGTTCTTGTCGAACTCGAAGAAGTGTCTGTGCTCACGGGACAGAGTCAGGGAGCTGCAGGTCGGGCGGACGAAGCGGTGCAGGGACTCTGCCGCTTCATGGCCTTCACCGATGGCGTTGACAACGAAGGACGGGCCGTGGTAGACGTCGCCGCCGACGAAGATGTCGGGTACGGAGGTCTGATAGGTGAACGGATCTGCCTTCGGATAGTTGCCATGGACGAATTCCATGTTCTCGCCGTCAAGCAGGCCGCCCCAGTCGATGCACTGACCGATGGAGGTGATGACGTAGTCAGCTTCGACTTCCATGGTGTCGTTCTCGTCATACTTCGGAGCGAACTTGCCGGAAGCATCGAAGACGGAGAGGCACTTCTTGAAGACGACGCCGGTGACTTTGCCGTCTTTGTCTTTGAGGAACTCCTTCGGGCCCCAGCCATTGTTGATGGCGATGTTCTCAGCGAGGGTCTCTTCGACTTCTTCGTCGGAAGCAGGCATGGTCTCGCGGGACTCGAGGCAGAACATCTGGACGTCTTCGCCGCCCAGTCTTGCGGAGGTGCGG
>JAFRHS010000005.1 GCA_017433225.1 Clostridia bacterium | reverse complement strand
CTTGAAAAGTACATCGACTATTACAACAACCAGAGGATAAAGAGCAAACTAAAAGGACTGAGTCCTGTGCAGTACAGAATTCAATCCTTGTTAGTTGCTTGATGCTTGCCAAAATGTGTCTAACATTTTGGGTTCAGTTCATTTCAGAGCCGGTTTTTTCTTGTTGACCAGTGCAGGCTTTCTGCTTTGCGGCAAGCTTTCTGCTTTGCGGCAGACTTTCTGCTTTGCGGCAGGCTTCCTGCTTTGTGGCAGTCTTCCTGCTTACGGATGAGCTTTGAGGAATTTGAGCGTGATCTTCGCAACCTGGTCGGCGTGCGTCTCGATGGTCATATGGCCGCCGCCCTGAACGGTGACGTCCGTGGAGCCCTTCGGAAGTGCATCGCGCAGGCTCTGCTGCAGCTGTGCGTTGAACAGAAGGTCGAGCGAACCGTTGACGTAGAGGATGGGGTTCATCTTCTTGACGGCGTCAAGGTCGGTGACGGTCATCGTGCTGAAGTTGCGGAGCGCGGCGCTGCCGGAGTTCTTGATCTTGTAGGGGTTCTCGATCTGCGCGCGGTCATAGTTCCAGGTGTAGATCGGGTCCATGGTGGCGATGGTGTACGCGAAGAGGATCAGCGGATCGATGGTGCCGGCGGTCTCGATGACCGGGCCCGCGATGCTCATGTAGGTCTCGTTGCCGATGAGGGCGGCGCGCAGACCGGTGGAGCCTTCATAGGCGCCCGTGTTGTAGAGGAGCAGGTTCTTGACCAGCTTCGGGTACTCCTGGGCAAGGCCGAGGGCGATGTAGCCGCCCATGGAATGGCCGGCGACGTACCACGGCTTGTTGCCGTTCAGTTTCTTCATGAGAGCCGCGAACATCTTCTCACGGTCCATGATCCTGGTCTTTTTGGTCTCTCTGGTCGAATAGCCGAAGTCCGGCTGGTCGACGACGACGCAGGTGTAGCCCTTCGCCTGAAGACGGGTGACCAGTTCCATCCAGCAGTAAGAGGACAGCGCGAAGCCGTGGATCATGAAGATCTTGCCCTTCTCGGCGCCTTTGGCCTTGAACTGTCTGTAGTGGAGGTCGTAGTCTCCGATGTGGAAGAACTCACTGTTCGAGTACGGCTTCTCCGGGATGGTCCCATTGCTGACGGCGAAAGCCGGGACGCAGAGCGCCGCGATCATGACGACGGCCATCAGAAGAGAAACCAGCGTTTTGGTTGTCTTTCTCATGTGTTAGTCTCCTTTTTCTGATTGTCTGATGCAACCCAGTTCCGGACCGTGCCGGTCCGTCTGTTTTACTCATGTCTATTCTAACATCTTAAATTAGTCTTTAAAAGGGCTTGCGGCACTTGTCCAAAAATAGTTTACAATTTCAGACTGTTTTCAGAGACCTCTGTGGCGATTTACGGTATAATGAAGGCAGACCCGGCACTCAACCTGAAAGGAGGCAACTCTATGAATTCAAAAGCCATGCACAAACTCAGCTACGGACTGTTCGTTCTGACCGCTCAGGACGAGAACGGACGCAACACGGGCTGCATCATCAACACCGCCATCCAGGCGGCATCCGAACCCAACACGATCACCATCTGTGTCAACAAGGCAAACTACACCCACGACGTCATCCTGAAGACTAACAAGTTCAACATCTCCATGCTCTCGGAGAGCGCCGACTTCGACATCTTCCGGCACTTCGGCTTCCAGTCCGGGCGGGATGTCGACAAGTTCGCAGACTTCAAGGACTGCAAACTCGCCGGCAACGGTCTGCCCATCATCACGAGAGGCACGAACGCGTACATCTCCGGCTGGGTCACTCAGACGGTGGACCTCGGGAGCCACACGCTGTTCATCGCCCTCGTCGCCGACATGGACGTCCTGTCCGACGAGCCCTCCTGCACGTACACCTACTATTTCGAGCACATCAAACCGAAGCCCCAGCCCGCTGCCGAAGCCGGCAAGGTCACCTGGGTCTGCAAGATCTGCGGGTACGTCTACGAAGGCGACCCCATCCCGCCGGACTTCATCTGTCCCGTGTGCAAACACCCCGCCTCCGATTTTGAGCGGGTCGTCGGGTAAATCGCCCCGGAAATTCTGACTTCCTTATGGCAAAGTCCCATCAAGTCATGTATAATGATAAGTGAAAGTTGTTCGTACAATGCGAGGTGCGGACAAAATTTGGCGCGGACTCAAGCCGCGGATCAGAATGAAAGGGAGCGAAACACCATTATGCAAATGAACAATCCGTATGAACGCCTTCACAACTATCCGATCGTGGTCTTCCACGGCTTTGCGGGGTTTGGCGAAGATGAACTCATGAACAAGTTTATCCCGTACTTCGGCTGGTACAACAACATCCGCATCAAGGACTATGCGGCGAAGTATGACAAGGAGTTCTACGTTCCGTCCATCTCCGGCTTCTCCAGCATGTGGGACCGCTGCTGCGAAATGTACGCGCAGATCGTCGGCGGCACCGTCGACTACGGCAAAGCCCATTCCGAGAAGTACGGCCACAACCGTTACGGCCGCACCTACAAGGGCGTCGTCCCGGACTGGGGCAAACTCGACAGCGAAGGCAAGCTGAAGAAGATCCACGTCATGGGCCACAGCTACGGCGGCCCCACCGTCCGCTGCTTCGTCCACATGATGGCAGCCGGCAGTGAAGAGGAACGCGCGGTCACCCCGGCCGGCGAACTCTCCGGCCTCTTCGAAGGCGGCCACGAGGACTGGATCGCCTCGTGCACCACGCTGGCCGGTGCCAACGACGGCATCTCCTTCTTGTATGCCATCGAGAAACCGAAAGACAAGATCGCGCTCGCAGTCCTGTCCGGCCTGTCCTGGCTCGGCGCCTTCGCACCGTCCGCGAAGTTCTATGACCCCGAACTCGACGAGTGGGGCATCACGATGAACACCCAGACCGGCGAGCCGAGAGCCAAAGACTGGAAGAAACGTCTTCGCGACTACTACTATTCCGATGGCGACTGCGTCCTCGACGACCTGATCATCCACAAGTTCCGCAAGACCAGCGAGTCCTGGGAATGCCACCCGAACACCTACTACTTCGCGTACTATGCGACGAAGTCCTATGAGAAGAACGGCGTCCATCTGCCGAAGAAGGACATGATCATCCTCATGAAGGCCTTCTCCTACATCGTCGGCCGCTATCAGGGCAACCCCGCAGACGCGAACCACGCGGAAGTCACCAAAGAGTGGCAGGAGAACGACGGTCTCGTCAACGTCATGTCCGGCCGCGCGCCGCGCACCAAACCCTGGACCAAATATGTCGACGACAAAGACCTCAAACCCGGCATCTGGTACGACATGCCCATCGAAGACAAGGACCACATGAGCTACATGGGTTCCAAGGAAACGAAGGAAGACTTCGGGGTCTTCTGGTATGAGATCTTCAGACGCCTCGACAACCTGAAATAAAGCTATGTATAAAAAAGCACTGACCCCGCGTCTGATGCGCACCACTGCCACGGTGCCGCGCATGTACGTGGAAAAGAAAAACGACTTTCCCATCGTCCTCGTCCACGGCGCGGTCGGTTGGGGCGAAGACGACCTCTGGAACAAATTCATGCGTTATTACGGCTTTGTCCGTATGGACATCCCGAAGATGTACCGGATGATGGGCATCGAATGCTGCTCGCCGGGTCTCGGGCCGTACAACTGTATCTGGGACCGCGCGTGCGACCTCTGGGCGCAGCTCACCGGCGGCACCACGGACTACGGCATCGTCCATTCGGAGCGGTATCACCATGACCGCTACGGCCGGACCTACGACAAGCCGCTCATCAAAGACTGGGGCAAACTGGACGACGAGGGGAAACGGAAGAAGATCTGCCTCATCGCCCACTCCTTCGGCGCGCCCACCATCCGCGCGTTCCTGTCCATCCTGGCCGAGGGCTCCGCAGAAGAGCGGGAGGCCACGCCGGAAAACGAGCTGTCCGAGTTCTTCAAGGGCGGCAAAGCGGACTGGGTCCATGCCATGACCACGTTCGCCGGCGTGAACAACGGTCTCACTCTGGTCGAGATCTTCCCGGAAGCGTTCCTGTCCGCCGGCTGGTCCTGCATCCATTTCCTCATCAGCCTCATCATGGACATCCCGATCGCCCGGTGGATCTACGACATGCGCTTCGACCAGTACCACCTGACGTCGAAGCCCGGCGGCATCTACACGTCGCCGTGGCAGAAGCTGAAGGGCGCGCGGAACATCTCCCGCCGCCAGTTGAACTCCATGGTGCACGAGACCACGTTCAAGGGCGCGGCGGAAGTCCAGCGCAAGTACCCCGGCCCCTACAAGAACGTCTACTACTTCTGTCACGCGGGCACCGCGACCGAGTACAACGACAAAGGTTACGCGGTCACAAGACGGGAGCTCTTCTCCCCGACCCGTTACGTCGGGCCCATCACCGGTGCGCTGAAGAAAAAGCCCACCGACAAGAAGCCCGGCTTCGACGAGTCCTGGCGTCAGAGCGATACACTGGTGCCGGTCCGTACGGCCCAGAACCCGATGGCGGAACCCGCCGTCGACTACCCCGGCTTCGACAAATGCCAGCCCGGCATTTGGAACAAGATGCCCCTCGAGTCCAAAGACCACCTGGCCTTCATGGGCTGCGGCGAGGACTACGAGATGTACGGCGCCTTCATGCTGAGCGTCGCGCTCCGCATGCTGAACCTGCCGACCGTCGACGCGGATGACGTCACCGAGTGACCGTCAACCGGCAAGTGACTACAATTTAACATTTGTTAAAAGCGAAGAGCCGGGGTCCTGTCAGGATCCCGGCTTTCTGACGTATAACTGAATGTTCGGTCAAGTCTTTAAGCCTATTTTAAGACATTTTTTTACTGGTGTGTGCAGTAACCGCATTATTCGCATAAATTGGACTACAAAGTTTATACGCCACAATGTATTGTATAAGCAGGAAATGAAATGACGATTGCCCCTTGCACCCGGAGGTGCCCGACCATGAACAAACTGAGAGACCTTTTCTCTTCCCTCACCGCCCTGCGTGACTGGCAGGACGAAGTGGAACGCAACGCAACGAAAACGGCTCCGGCCCGCAAAGCGCCCGCCGAGCCCGTCATCATCAAACGTGACGCCCTCATCCTGGACCTCTGCGCGTACCGGGAGAAGAGAGCCAGCGCCTGAGTGCGCCCCTGGCGGCCTCTCGCGCGTCCGACACACAAAAACAAAGAAGCCCGCTCCAACGAGCGGGCTTTTCGTTTTGTGTTATACGTGGACCGTATTGTAGATGGCCTGCAGCAGCTGACGCGCCATGTACTGGTGTCCCGCGACGTCCGGATGGACGGAGATGAGGAAGTTCACGAAGTACATCGGGGTCAGGAAGTCTGCGGTCTGCCACATGGTGGCTTCGTGGCAGTCGACGAAGTGGACACGGTTGGCCCACGGGCTCTGCTGGGAGACATAGGTGTTGATGGCGGAGTCCATCGCCCATGCCTGATCGGAAGCCCACTTGCGCAGGTCGTTGTCCTGCGGGTTCAGGTCCTTGAAGCAGTCGTACATGCCCATGTAGTAGATCTCGGCGGTCGGGTTCATCTCGTTGACCTTTGCGAGGATGGCGTCGTAGTTCTGGAAGAACCGCTGTTTCCCGACTTCCATCTCGGTCATGAAGTCGGCATAGCCGCCCATGACTTTGACGAACTGGTCCATGGTGGTGATCATCTGGAGCTGGCCCTGGAGCGCGCCGATGGCGGTCTCGAGGCCGAGGCCGAAGCTGTAGTACATCGTCTTCAGGAACGGAGCGAGGAAGCCGTAAGTGCCGCCGTCGTTGTTGCCGAAGTTCAGGACGATGATGTCCGCATTGCGGATGGTCTGCTGCATCTCGGCGGCCATGGCTGCGCGTTCGTCAAGGCCGACGTTGGCGATGAGCATGATGGCGTCAGAGATGAAGTGCTCCTGCGCGTTCTCAGTCTGTTCGAGCCAGGCTTCGTATTCCGGGTCGATCAGACGACGGATCTCGACGGAGCGGAACGCGTCGCGGGAATAGTTGTACCGGTTCTGGACACCGAGCGTGTCGGCGACGAGCTGCGGGTAAGTGCCCTGGACAAAGCCGCCGTGGCCGAAGGTGAACTGGTTGCCGAGGGTGTAGGCGTTGCCGGCGTCGCCGTGCATGCCGTAACCGGACGGAATGGAGTCACCGAGGATGACCATGGTATCTGCATTGAGTTCTCCCTGAGGACCGCGTCTCCACTGCGCGAAGGCCGCCACGCTGACGCAGCCGACCATCATGACCATGGCGACGAGGACCGCAACGAGTTTCTTCGTTGTCTTTTTCATTGTCGTTCCCTTTCTGATTCTCTTTTGTCTGTGTGTGCCGGGGCGATACACCCCTTCTGTTCATAAAACATTCATTATTATAATAAAGCGGCTCCCTTTCGTCAAGGTTTCTTGGACATAAGAACCGGCGGATCCGTCGCCTGTTTTTTGTGTAAATCGCCACCGCGCCCGCAGTGGTTGTTGCCCGCGTCGGAGGAATATACTATAATTTGTATCAGAGCATTCGCAAAACTTTTTCTTTGATTTTTGAAGGAGGACCGACCATGGAAGTCATCAAAGCCGGCGCCGAAGAGGCGAAAGCCCGTCCCGGCGAAAAAGACCAGCAGCTCAAACGCATCGAGCAGATGGAGAAGTACCTGGAAGACGCGAAAGAGGCCGTGAAGAACGTCTCGAGCGCGCTCGAGGACTTCATGGAGGCACAGAACAAGATCATCGCCCTCGAGCACTACTACGAAGGCGGTTGCTGGCGGAAAGACTTCGAAGACGACGAAGCCGGCCTGCTCCCCTCCTACCTCAAGCGCGGCGTCCTCACGGAAGACGCCATCTACGACCTGCTCACGGACAATGACGAACTCCTCGAGATCATCTCGATGGACCAGTTCGAAAAGCTCTGGTGAGGTCCCGCAATGAAAAAACGCATCGCGAAAGCTATGGCGCTCCTCATGGCGCTCACCATGGCCCTGCACGTCTGACAACTCAGGATCAAACGCAAACCGCCCGGACTCCCTGCGAGCCGGGGCTTTGTTATCGTTATGTTTATGTTTTTATATAATTGACACAAAAGCGGGTCAGATGTTTTGTTAAAGCGGTCAATAGAAAAGATTGACAAATAATGTTAATCTGAAACTGCAGATAAGCAACCCCTATTGAATGACCCAAGGAGTGGATCCATCATGAAACAGTATTTTGACCTCAAAGGCCAGGTCGCCATCGTCACCGGTTGTTCCGGCGGACTGGGCGTCCAGATGGCCAAAGCCCTCGCAAACCAGGGCTGCAACATCGTCCCCGTCGCACGCAGACTCGAGAAACTCGAGGAAGTCGCGAAAGAGATCACGGAAGAGTACGGCGTCGAGTGCCTGCCTCTTCGCCTCGATATCACGGACACCGATGCCGTCAACGAAGTCGTACAGAAAGCGTATGACCATTTCGGCCGCATCGACATCCTCATCAACAACGCCGGCACCGGCGCGGTCGCTCCGGCGGAAGACATCACCGACGACCAGTTCGCCGGCGAGATGGAGATCGACCTCTTCGGCACCTTCAAGGTCGCCCGCGCCGTCGCAAAGATCGCCATGATCCCCGCGAAGTACGGCCGCATCATCAACATCGCCTCCATGTATGGCCTCGTCGGCAACAAGGTCGCCGGCTCTGCCCCGTACCATGCGGCAAAAGGCGGCGTCGTCAACCTGACCCGCGCCCTCGCGGCTGAGTGGGGCAAGTACGGCATCACGGTCAACGCCATCTGCCCTGGTTACTTCTACACCCCGCTGACGAAGGAGACGCTCGACTCTGACTTCTTCCAGGCAAACGCGAAGACCATGATCCCCGAAGAGCGCTACGGCAATGAAGGCGAGCTCGACACGGCCGCCATCTTCCTGGCCTCCCCCGCCTCTTCCTATGTCACCGGTGTCAACCTGCCCGTCGACGGCGGCTACACCTGCATGTGACCGAACCTCAAGTAAAACCTTTCAGCTGTTCCCGGCTGTGCATGTTGTAACGGAACAGCCAAAGCACAACCGATAACTCGCGAAACATCGTTATCGAACCATCTCTACATTATCAAAAGGCTATGGATAAAAAGTCCATAGCCTTTTTTATGCAAGAATATCTGATCTTCCCTCTGCCCGCGGCAACGACGCCCACTCACAATTCTGTACACGAGAGGGTCTTCTGCCTCTCGCTCCCCTTGCGCACCTCTTTTTTCTTCGCTATTGAGCATCGGTGGTCCATTTTAGTTTTTATCGCCCTCCTCTGTTCCACCCAATCATGGTTCTCAAGCGTGTTGGTGGACCATTTCTACCGACCCCAGGCTCAAATGGTCCACCAATCTTTGACCGGCAGGCGTTTTTCCACTTTGCGGTGGACCATTTCCCTTTCTTTCAAAGATGATCTGTGCCACCAATCAAAACGGAAACTGCTTTCCAGAACCACTTTAGTGGAACATTTTCATGGGTCAAAAGCAAAAATGGTCCACCACACGCTTCCATCCGCTCTTCTAAAGGCCTATTAGGTGGCACATTCTTCCTGTGCTAAAACCAATATGTTCCACCACTCCCCTTTTTTAGGAACCTCGTTTGACTTTCCTTCTGCCAAGCGCTACGATACGAGTGGGCAATCGCTCACATAACCGAACTCAAAACCGCTTTTTCACGGTCACCCCGGCTTTCTGAGGTGGCCCAATAATGCTGTATTGAAGTGAGGTTATTTTTTATGCAACAGTTTACCGATTCAAACCTGCAGTGGCAGGCACAACTGAGCAAGGAAGAGCAGCAACTCCGGGAACTTCTCAAGGTAGTCACCAGAGAGCTGTCCCATGCGCCGGAAGGTTCTCTGACCATCACCAGAAAAGGAGCACGAACCTGGTACCGTCACCGGATCCCGGGTAAACCTCCCAGGAGTTTGTATATCAACCAAAAGAATAAAGCTCTCATCTACCGCCTGGCTCAAAAGCGCTATGACCGAAAACTGTTGTGCGCCATCAAACTGGAGTTGAGTCAAGTAGAGCAGGGAAAACATATGGTTTTCTCTGACCTCGGTGCCATCTACGACTCCTTTTCGGATCATTGGAAGCCCTTCATCAAGCCACATGTACTTCCTGATGGTCTCTATGCGGAGCAATGGATGAAAAAGTATCAGGCATCTGCGAGCGGAGACGGATTCAAGTCCAAAGCAGAGCATCTGCATGACAGGATCTACCGGGAACTCGATCTTCCCCATGTCTACGAACCCAGGCTGTACCTAGAGGGTTTTGGATGGGTAAGACCGGACTTTGTCGTACTGAACAAACGAACCCGCCAGACGTTTTACCATGAGCATTTTGGCATGATGGACAACCCGGAATACTGTGCTCGTGCCCTTTCAAAGCTCAACGCATACCACCGCAACGGCTATTTCGAAGGTGAAAACCTTCTCATCACCATGGAGTCTTCTCTCCATCCAATGGACCCCGGCGAGGTGGAAGCCCTGTTTCGAAACTACCTGCTATAACGTTTCAAACGCAACAAACCCCCGACCAAAAGGCCGGGGGTTTTCTTATTGAAATCAGACAGTGTAGAAGTACAGGATGGTGGTGGCGAGGGACATCTGCCCGAAGAAGTAGGCGATCTGCCGTGTGATCCTCAAACCGAGTTTGTGGAACCGGTCTCCGCCGTAGGTCTCGAGCGCGAGGCCGATGTCAGCGAGCACGAACAGTGCCGAGCCGGCCATGAGGCAGAGGCCGAAGAGCCGGTGCAGGTGCCAGAGCTGGATGCCGAGGGTCATCGCAAGGCCGAGCATGGCGGCCAGTACCACGAAGTAGATGCCGACCGGTACAGCGTGCTTCCCGAGGTCCAGTTTGAAGGCCATCAGAGCGTAGACCAGGATGGGCAGCGCGAAGAAGACGGCAGACCAGGGGTGGATGCTGAACTCGTAGCCATAGATCGCCCGGCCGAATGCCACACAGTAGAGGGCGTTGCCGAGGATGAAGGCCAGGATGCCGAGTCCGTTCGCGGCGGTCTTCTTGTCGGCAAGCTGTTCGAGGATGTCGGCGTCTTTGAGGTCCGGGTCCGCGGGTGTCCCGGCGCGGTGGGCATAGCCGAGGAAGAAGTCCCCGAGCCAGCCGTAGGCCAGTGCCGCGATGACGAGCTGGACGACGCGGTCCGTGAGCCCGCCGCCGGTGAATTCCAGGAAGGTGTTCGCGCCGGCGGACAGTTCGCCCGTGTTCGACCCGGCGAACGACACGTTGATGCCGTACCGGATGAGCACCGCGAGCGTGATGCCGTAGGCAAGGAACACTGTTGAGCAAATCAACTTGAGATAAAAGCCTCTGCGGGTCCGCTCCGGCCAGCTCGCGTGGATGTACAGCGCGAGCGCCACCAGTTCGAGCACCCAGAAGGCGATGATCAAAACTCTCATGAAAAGTTTCTCCTAACTCGAATTTTCCACCACATATTGTATCATGCAAAGAAACCTCCCGCAATGCCTTGCGGGAGGTTCATTATTCTTTCCGTTATATTACTGATCGAGTGCCGGGAGGTTGCAGATGCGATGGAGCATCTCATAGAAGAAGGTAGTGTAGGCTTCCTTCGTCTCGCCGGAGCCGCAGTAAGACATGTGGTCCTTGTCCTCGATAGGCATGTCGATCCAAACGCCGGGCTTGATGTCGGCGTCGCAGGTGTACGGGGTCCATGGCTTCGTCCGCGGCGCACGGCCGGACATGACATTGACGAGTCCGTCAGACTCGCGCCACTCGATTCCGGTCTCGCAGTGGTTCGCGTCCGCTTTCGTACCGTTGTACCGGCCGACCAGATAGCAAAACGGCTTCAGGACGAAGAACATGCGGCCGTCCGGGAAGTAGTAGCCCTTTTTGTTGGGTTTCGTCTTCGTGGCATAGTATGCGAAATAGTAGATGTTCGGCTGGCACTCCCAATCCTTGCTTCGTTCACGGAAGCGGTGGATGGTCAGGTCGCCGATGCAGTTGTCGTCCATGCAGTCGATATAATCCTTGATCCGCTGATACCAGTTCTTCGCGCGCTTCTCGCCGGTCTGCGGGTTCATGGTGATGCCCCACTCGTCCATCATAAAGTCATAGAACTTCGTGACGAGTTTCGTGCTGTCCATGAACGAGACATCGATGAGTCCGATGGTGGCGAAGGGCCGGACCAGTTTCTCCTGACCGTACATGAAGGAGATGCCGTCATTGGCTCCAGCCAGCGTGGTGCAGGAGTGGATCCAGTTCGCGTGGCCGCCTTTGAAGAGACCGGAGAGTTCGTCTTCCGGTGTCGCGGCACGTTCGGCTTCATCGCCCACCGTCATCAGGTGCACGAAATAGCGGACGGTCGGGCCGCCGTAGCTGTGGCCCATGACATTGATCTTTTTGATCTTTCCTTCGTCATCGAGCTGGCCCCAGTCCGGGATGAGGGCTTCGTACGTGCGGCCGAAGCGTTTGTGACCGTACTTCTCCGAGTGGGCTTTGCCGTAGTCCACTGTACCGCCGACAAGGTGGGCGTACATCTCGCAGCAGCGGTCCCACATGGAGGAGACACTGGAGAGGGACGGGCAGTAGAACTCCGTGCCGAGGTCCTTGTAATACTTCTTGATGTTGACATTGTTGATCCATCCGAAATACGGGGCAACTTTGTAGATGAGCTCATCTTCTCCAAAGCCGGCGAACCCGTGGAAGACCACGACGGGGTAGTTGTTGAGCTTCTGCATTGCGTATTGCTGTGCCATTTCGAAAACACCCTTTCTTTCACGTCTCTTGTTTGGGATACATGTATCCCTTTCAGCTCTATTGTAGACATATGTCAGCCTTTTTGCAAGTATTATCTTGCCCCACACAGAAAAGCCCCCGACGGGAGCGTCGGGGGCCTTATGTTGTTTTAGTCAGGCAGTTTGTCGAGGTAATCCATCCAGAAATCGTAGGCGTTCAGGAACCGCTGACCGCGCTTCTTCCCGATGAACGAGATGGAGCCGCCAATGACGGTGCCGTGGTCGCCGGGGACCGTCGGCAGGGCATGCCAGATGCCCTTCTGAATGGGCTTGTCCTTCACGTCGACCCATTCGCACCAGGGTTCGGTCGTCGGGTGACGGCCGGACTCGACGGGCACGATGCCGTCGTTCATCCGCCAGCCTTCGGTGATCTTCACGCCGGCGATGGTCTGGTCCGGGAACTTGCCGAGGCTGTAGGCGAACGGCGCGAACGCGAAGATCATGATCGGCGCGCGCACCTGGTTGCCGCTCTTCCCCATCTTCGTCCCGTTTCCGGTGACGGAGAACAGGTACTGTTCGGCCGGAACGGAGAGCTTTTTGTTGATCTCCGCCGCCTGCGGGATGTGGATGTCCGCGAACACGTTGTCCTTCGCCTTTACGAAGTTGCGGATGGCTTTCATGTTCAGCATGTCGCGCGCGAAACGGACGCCGTTCTTGACGGCGGTGATGCCCCACTGGCTCATCTGGAAGTCGTAGACTCTGCCGCTGCCCACGTTGCCGATGATAGAGGCCACCATCGGGATGCCGTAGGTCAGACCGTAGTCGACGGTCTTCGGCAGCGCGTGCGGGAACGTGATGCCGTCAAAGGGTCCGGAGATGGTGGTGATGGACTTGACCAGATCGCCATGGCCTCCCTCAAACAGTGGAGACAGCTGGCCGGCGGGTGTGGCTGCGCGCTCTTCGGGAGAGCCGTTGCGCAGGAGTTCCACGAACATGCGCATGGTCGGGCCGCCGAAGGAATGGCCGAGCAGATGGATGCTCCGTTCCGGGGTCCAGTCCGGCAGCATGGCTTCCGGGAACGTCTCGCCAAAGCGGTTGTGGCCTTTTTCTTTCGAATGGGCGACGCCGTAGTCGACCGTGGTACCGGTCAGGTTCGCGTACAGCTCGCACGCGCGGTCCCAGGCGGAGCCGAGCGGCGACACCGTCGGGGTGTAGACCTCATAGCCCTTTTCCCGCATACGCCGCGGATAGTTGCCGGTCACCATGCCCCAGTACGGGATGACCTTGTAAAACTTCTTGTCTTCACCCCAGCCCATCATGCCGTGGACAAAGACGTACGGATGCTGTTTGGACGCCATAAAAACACCTCTTTTTTCGTAATACGAATGGATACGTTTTCATTATAGGGCGATGTGTTGACGTGTGTCAAACTCCCTTCTATGCCGGAGTTGGGAGAAAACCGTTTCGGAAGGAGGCAAACCACATGAAAATACCGATGAACAAAAAGTACCGGAGAGGACTCGTCATGGACCCGGTGCTTACGAAGCTGTACAAAAAGCTGGCGACACCGAAAGCGCTGCCGCGCGCGGACTACCGGCATGAGGACACGGTTACGACGAAGATCCTGCTAGGCTGATTACGCTACTACAACATCCTCAACACCGGCGTCCCGGACAGCACCAAAGAAGAGGCTACCAGGAAGGTCTTTCAACAGCTGGTCAGGGAATGACCGAATTATTGCGACAGTAGTAAACTTTTCGCCTTCGGAGTTAACAATTGCAAACGAACATTTCTGTCACTCCCCCTATAATTGTATGTGTACAGTATGTTACTAGAAATAGGGGAAGTGACGGAAATGACGTATGAGCAGATCGCTACGTTCTACCGGACACGAATGGGGATCCAAAGTGAGCGTTCCGTAAAGCAACTTGCGGAATGCACCCGCTTCATTCAACGGAAAAAGGGAGACCGGCTGCGGGTCGCCGGAGAAGAAATGACCAGCATTCTGTTCCTCATGAACGGAGTGGCCCGCACCTATGTCATTGACGACGACGGCTACGAAAGCATCATGGGCTTCTGCTACAAACCGGGCAGGGTCTGTTACGGTGCGGCCGGCGTCCAGGACAAATACTCCTTGAACGTCGAAGCCGTCACGGACATCGACACGCTGGAACTTCCGATCGCCAACCTGATCCACGTCATGAACCGCGACCCGCAGATCGGGCAGCTCGTACGGCAGGATATGCGCGACCTCCACGATATCGACATCCAGTGGCAAATCGCCACCAAGACCAAGAACGGCGAGGAACGGTACAAATGGTTCCTCAAGGAGTACGCGCCCATCGTCGGCATCGTCACGCAGAAAGACATCGCCTCGTTCCTCGGCCTGCGCGCCCAGTCCCTGAGCCGCATCAAGACAACGATGGAGAAAAAGCAGAAATCGTAAAGAACACAGATACCCCTCGGCTCGTGTGAGCCGGGGGTTTTTTTTGTCAGTTTTTATAGTTAGCGTAATGCAATTCGCCATTCTTCTGTTACAATGGGGGTGAGGCGGAGCACCCGCCAACTTTCCAGCCAAAAGGAGGCTAGTTCTATGAAAGACAACAAATACAAAGGCACACAGACCGAAAAGAACCTGGAGGCCGCGTTTGCCGGAGAGTCTCAGGCGAGAAACAAGTACACGTACTTTGCGTCGGTCGCGAAGAAGGAAGGCTATGAGCAGATCGCAGCCCTGTTCCTGAAGACCGCAGACAACGAAAAAGAACATGCCAAGATGTGGTTCAAAGAACTGAACGGCCTTGGCGATACAGCAGAAAACCTTCTGGACGCCGCCGAAGGCGAGAACTACGAGTGGACCGACATGTATGAAGGTTTTGCAAAGACTGCAGAGGAAGAAGGCTTCCCGGTCCTTGCCAAGAAGTTCCGCATGGTCGCCGAGATCGAGAAGCACCACGAAGAGCGCTACAGAGCTCTCCTGAACAACGTCGAGATGCAGCAGGTCTTCGAGAAGAGCGAAGTCAAAGTCTGGGAATGCCGCAACTGCGGACACATCGTGGTCGGCACGAAGGCACCTCAGGTCTGCCCGGTCTGCGCGCACCCGCAGAGCTACTTTGAAGTGAATGCTGAGAACTATTAAAACTTAACACCAATTTTTAGGGAACTTTTTGGCACTTTTTCGCTAAAAAGTTCCCTAAATTTTTGCTTTCACCTGTGAAAACAAATCGCGTACGCTTGAATGTTCACAACGAAGCCTCCGAAGTGCTATAGTGGAGCAAGGAGGGGACTAAACATGAAAAAGAACACGCATTACCCCGTCGTCCTGCTGCACGGCATGTTCGGCTGGGGCCAGCAGCACGCCCTGGAACGTGTATTTCCCTACTTCGGGTTCTACAACGTCAACATCCGAAAAATGTTTCTAAGGGAAGGCGTCAAAGCGGTCGCTCCATCCATGGGGCCGTTTACCGGAGCCTGGGACCGCGCCTGCGAAGTGTATGCCCAGCTCGTCGGCGGCACAGTGGATTATGGAAAGGCGCACAGCGAGAAGTATGGCCATGCGCGGTTCGGCCGCACCTATGAAAAACCACTGCTCCCGGAATGGGGCAGTGTCGATGCGGATGACGACCTTGTCAAAGTCAACCTCATTGGCCACTCTTTTGGCGGCGTGACCGGCCGGATGCTCATCGAGCTTCTTGTGAACGGCAGTAAGGAAGAACGGGCCGTCACAAGTCCGGAAGACCTTTCGCCGCTTTTTGCCGGCGGACATGCGGACTGGGTCCATTCCATGACCGCACTCGCCGCGCCGCACGATGGTTCGACTATCTTCAACGGGTGGTCCGGCATCGTGTTCGACCCCTTTGCACGCTATTTCTGCAGAGTCATCAATGCGCTGGACTGCACCCCGTTCAAGAAGGTCTATGACCTGGGACTCGACATGTTTGATATCACTCCCACGCAGTACATGAATCCGCTGAAAGGCTGGAAAGGCAAGGAACTGGACGCGTTCTTCGCGCAAAACGACAACCTCATTTATGACGCCACCCTGGAAGGTGCCGCCGCGCTGAACAAGACGCTGGGTACACAGCCCGACATCTACTATTTTTCGTTCCACGGGTGCAGAACGGTCCGCGTCCCGGTCCTCGGCTGGGAAGTTCCCCGGCTGAAGTCCGTGCCCCTGTTCAACATCTTCGGGGTCCTGATCGGCCTGCAAACCAAAGGCGCTCCAGACAAGAGCTACCGGCCCAACGACATGCTGGTCAACGAGGTCAGCGGTCAGGCGCCGACAGGAGACTTGCGGACCGATGAGGCAGAGTTCCCCACACCCGGAGCCGACTACGCTCCCGGCGTCTGGCATGTCTTCCCGGTCGAAGTCAAGGACCACCTCTCTTACTGCGGATGGGCCGAGCCCCGTTCCACATATGCTGAATTCTATCGAACCATATACAGCACCGTCTCTTCATTACCGCCATTGAACAGATGACATCGGAAAGAAGGAGAAAACTATGAGAAAGAAAGAAACCGTTCGCGATGTACGCATTGCAGATTCATACGACATCGTCATCGTCGGCGCGTCCAGCTCCGGCGCGTACTTCGCCCGCAAGATGGCGGAGCAGGGCTACTCGGTGCTCGCCATCGAAAAGAGTAGCACAGAGGACCTGAGCACCGGGTATGACATTTTCCACATCGCCGAAGCGGACATGCAGGCGCACGGACTGCCCATGCCCCAGAAGGGCGATGGTATCTGGTCCTTTGAGTTCGCGGACATGGCACACTTCTCCCCCTACAACCACTACAAAAAGCCCTACCAGGTGAAGACCATCGGCCTGCACAAGCACCCCTACATGCTGATGCTCTGTGATTGGGCGAAAGAAGCCGGTGCCACCATCCTCTTCGAGGCGCCGTTTGAGAGTGCTATCGTAAAAGGCAAAGCCGTGAAAGGCGTCACGTTCCGGTACGGTGGAAAGCAATATTCCGTGAACGCGAAGCTCGTCGTGGACGCGTCCGGCCAGCCCGCCGTGGTACGTACATCTCTGCCGAAGAAAGTCGGCATGGAGACCTTCAAGCTCTCCAACAAGGACGTGTTCTTCGTGCGGCTCCGGTACATCCAGTTCGAGGAGCGGAAACGCTGGATGCAGAACTGGGTGTGGATCGCCTACAAAATGTGGCTCGCGCCCAGCAACAGCGAATACGACGCCATCCTCGGCATCGGTTCCTGCCTGAGCTTCGACCAGGGCGAGTCCTTCTACGAGGGTTTCTGCAAGAACGTTGCGCCTGAACTGCCGCCCTACAAGGTCGCGAAGGTCGAGGACATGCCCACGCCCTACAAGCGCTCCCTCTACTCCTATGTGGCGGACGGGTTCGTTGCCGTCGGCGGAGCCGGGCTGGTCAACCGGGCGGACAACGGTGAAGGCGTGACGGAGGCGATGAACCATATCGACATTGTCGTCGAACACGTCTCCAAGCTCCTGAAGAAAGGCAAGCCGCTGACCCGGAAGAACCTCTGGAAGATCAACAAGAAGTACAACAATGGCCAGGGCCGGGACTACGCCATGCTCTACGCCGTCATGCAGAAAGCGCTCATGCTGTCTCCGGACACCATGGAATACATGTTCGAGAAAGATTGCATCCTTTCCCAGTCCATTCTGGCAGAACTTGGCGAGACGCTGACACCTCTGGACCTCGCGCGCCAGCTGATCGAACTGGTAAAGGGCCTGCGGTCCGGTGCCATCCCGAAGGCGGAGTTCGGACCCGTCGGCGCAGGCGTCCTGAAAGCCGGCGCGGCCATCGTGTTGTACACGTTGTACCCCCGCACTCCGCGCGGCTACAAACTCTGGTGCTGCTGCGCTCAGAAACTCTGGGACAGCGTCGGACAGATGGCGGACCTCTACGAATAAAACAAAAGAGACCCCGGGCACTTCGGTGCCCGTTTTTTTGTTTCTTCAATGCCGTCCCGGCATAATCGTTTGATTTTTTTCATGGTGTCAGCTCCATTTAGACTTCCTCCTACACAGCACATCACACTTATGATGTGCTGTTCTTTCTATTTTTACACTATTTCTTCATGAAAGTACGTAATTTTACTATTGAGGAGGATTTACACAATGAAGAAACTTATTTCTATCCTTGTCGCTTTTGCGATGATGGCCGCTCTGGCTGTCACTTCCGCTTTTGCAGCTGACCCCCCCACAGGCACTGCTGACACTGCCAAGCTGGTTAAAGCTCTCGACCTTGATGATGGTGTTGTAGCCAATGACTCTCTTGTCTTCAACTTTACCTTCACCAATGAAGCAGATGCAACGGATGTCATTGCCACCAGCATCCCTTACACTGACATGACCAACAACATCGGCACTAAGGCGATTTCTGCTATTTTTGCCAACTATACTTTCCCTGCAGCTGGCGAATACATCTTTGATGTTGCTGAAACTGCTGCAACCCATGCGACGTGGGATGCAGACAATGAAAGCGTCACTGAAGATACTGCAACCTATAAAGTCCATCTGTATGTCAAAAACACCGCTACTGGCCTTGCTATTGACAAAGTCACTGTTGAAGACGCACAGGGCAACAAAGTCGATCCTACCGATGTGGATCCGACCGATGGAACCAAGGGCTTCTCCTTCACAAACGTCTACACGAAAGAGCTCGTGGATGATGATAACACCGATAACTCTGGTCTGATCGACGTCACCAAGACCGTTTCCGGTGACTATGGTGATAAGACCTTCGAGTTCTCCTTCGAACTTAATTACACGCTTCCGGACAATGATCCCAATGCTGTTGTTAAGTACAAAGTCCTCGAGGACGGCACTGGTGAAGCTACCGCTACCGAGCGGACCGCAACGGGCGGAAAGATCGCAGTCACCCTCAAGCATGGTGACAAACTCATCATCACTCAGGCTCCTCAGGGTCTGAAGTGGGATACCGAAGAGCTGTGGACTACCGCTGCAACGACTGGTCTTCAGAACGCTGATAAATATACCACTACCGCCAACGGTGCTAATGGTAGAACGACTGCTCAGGATACTCTCTCCACTACTAAAGGTGCGGCAGCATATGTCAATACCCTTGAAAACGCCGATATTACCCCGACCGGCATCCTCGTCAACAACCTTCCGTACATCGCTCTTGCTCTCGTAGCAATCGGTGGCCTGGTTGCTTATGTTGTTGTCCGTCGTCGCAACGCTGACGAAGCCTAAGTTTTAGGTCTATTCGGACTCACCATGAGTCCCCTTGAGGCAGATCGCCTCATCAGATAATCGAAACCCGGGGCTAGGGCGGAGCCTGAGCCCCAACTATTTCCCCTATCTGTCTTTCTTGAAGAAATAAAACTTGCACGTGAGAGGAGTCCGAACTATGTCGAGTCCTCGAAATAATGGAAAACGTATAGTTCGGACTCTCAGCAGGACCGTGGACAACGCGGTTCTGCTCACGCTGCTTGTTTGCCTGATGTTTGCAGCCTATGCGCTCTGGGATACCCACCAGATGCTTGCTGCAGCAGACGCCAACAACTACGCCACATATAAGCCCACCAACGAAGAAACGAAGTCCTTCGAAGAATTCCGGGCCATGAATAATGATGTCATCGGTTGGCTGACGATCTATGACACTACTATTGATTACCCGGTGGTCCGCTCGCCGAAGAGCAATGACGACTACCTTTCCAAGAACCCCGAAGGAGACTGGGAAGGTTCCGGAAGTCTCTTCTTAGACCACAACAATAAAGCGGACTTTTCTGACTTCAACACCATCATCTTTGGCCATCATATGGCCGGCCCTGCCATGTTCGGTGAAATCGATGAATTCCTGAACAAGGACTTTTTCGACAAACACGAATACGCGAACCTCTTTTTCTCGGAAGGCGGCCTGGAACTGGTCCAAACGAACGGCGCTACCGGCCTGACCTATGAATTCGTGAACTATCAGGGACGCAACCACGGTGTGCAGATCTTCGCTATGATCCAGGCAGACGGGCATGACTCGGCAATCTACAGTGTTCCATCTACTACCGTAGAAGCGAAACGGGCGACACTCCAGAAGATCGCAGACTACGCCGTTATGGTCCGCAACCTGCAGACCGGTGAGACGCGCCAACTCGGTAAAGCCGGAGCCGCGCAGCCCACCAAGACCGACTGGGTCGACCCCGGCTTCTTCGGGGTCACAGAGAACGACCACATCGTGCTCATGAGCACCTGTTCCGCAGACATTACGAATGGACGTTTCGTTCTCGTCGGAAAGATCCTCGACTACGAAGTCCCGAACCCGTTCCCGGAGGAAGAGAAAGAACAGAAGATCCTCGGCATCGATGTCGGCAAAGTGCTCGACACCATTCTGAAGCTCCCGCTGTGGCAGTGGATCATCCTTCTAATCCTGCTCATTATGCTCATCGGACTACTGTACTATGCAGAACGGCAACGGCTTAGAAGGAAAAGAGATCGGAAGCTCAGGAAACTCGAAGAGCAGAAGGCAAAAGAAGAACAAGAATCTGAAATGAACGACTAAGCATAGGCAAAGGGGAACTGACTATGGAAGAGAAACGTGAAAAAAGCCTCTTCCGAAGAGTCGTGTTTGGCTCCCTGAACAATGTCTACGACATCCTGTTCATCGCCTTGATGCTGTTCCTGCTCCTCTTCGCAGGCTACGCCCGCTGGGACAGTCAACAGGTATATACGCAGGCGGACCCGTTGCAGTACATCCAGTACAAACCCTCGCCGCCGGAAATGATGCCGTTCGAGGACCTTCAAAAGATCAACTCGGATGTCCTCGGCTGGCTGACTATCTACGACACGAACATCGACTACCCGCTGGTGCAGGCAGAAGACAACGAGTACTACTTGGACCATAACCCTAAGCGGGAACCGGAAGGTTCCGGAGCTCTGTTCCTGGACTACCGGAACAACCGGAATTTTTCAGACTTCAACACCATCATTTTCGGCCATCATATGGCGCACCACGAGATGTTCGGCGATCTGGACCAGTTTTTAGACGAAAACTACTGGGACAAACACGAGTACGGAAACCTTATCTACGACTCCCAGAACCATGGTCTCCAGTTCGTTGCTATGTTACAGTGCGACGCTTATGACTTCTTCATCTACCACCCTGCGGTAAACGGTGAGTCTCAGAGAGTAAGGTACATCAACCGCATTTACGAGACGGCCAAGTTCGTCCGGGGCGTGGACACAGAACGCCTCCGCGACATGCAAAAACAGGAAGCCGCCCGGAAGAAAGCGCTGAAAGAAGCCGGAGAGACCGACACCGGAGAGGACAGTGTGTTTGCACGGGGACGTACATCGCCCGTGACACCGGACGACCACCTGGTGTTGCTCTCCACCTGCAGCGCAGACATTACGAATGGGCGATTCATCCTGGTCGCCAAGATCCTCGACCATCCGGTCGAAAACCCGTACCCCGACACGACACCGCATACGGTGCGTCAGGGCATTGACACCGCAAAAATAACTGCACGCATCGGAAAGTACAGCGTGCAGACATGGATATTGATCCTGTTGTTATTGATCCTTCTTGTACTGTTAGCGTACATCGCGAGTATCTACTGGTACAGGAAAAAACTCGAAAGAGAGAATGGGGAGAACGCTAATGACCAACATGAAGAAAACACTTAAAGGTCTCATAGCTATGCTCGTGGCATTGGCGATGACAGTGGCGCTTGGCGTCAGCATGCTCGCTTCTGCGGCGGATACCGCCACGGAGACGGTCGTGGTGACCCAGATCATTGAGAAAGGCACTGTGCCTCAGCGGAACAGCTATACCTATGTATTGACTCCGAAAAAGGCGGAAAACCCGATGCCGGAAGGCACGAAGGATGGTAAATATTCCTTGCCTGTGATTACCGGCAATACGACGGACCAGACGGCTCCGACGTTTGCCATCGAAATTGACATTTCAAAGCCCGGCGTGTACGAATACGTTCTTCAGAAGCAGGAGACCACTCCGAACGGTGACACCTTCTCCCCGGAAAGTCACATCTTCGGATATAAGGTCGAGGTGGATGAAAAGACCGGCGAACTGGTCGCGATCCCGTACATCTGCCAGAGCGGCAGCCCGATCTTCTCCGACCCGGATGAGAACGGCTACCCGACCAAACTTACTCTGGTAAATAACATTAAAGGAAAACCGACTACAACGACGACTACGAAAACCACAACTACCGCGAAAGGCGCATCGACGAATGGGACTACCTACCGCGTTGGCACGAACTACACAACGACCAACACGAGAGCTCGCTGGGTCAACACCGGCGACCCGAACAGCCTGATCCTATGGGTGGCTGTCTTGGGTGTTGCAGCTCTCGGGCTGATCGTACTGATCATCGTCCGAAGGAGAAAAGAAGACGATGATGAACAAGACTATTGAAAGGAGGCGTCATAAATGAAGAACAACAAAATGACTCGTGAAGAAAAAAGACGCCTACTTTTAAATAAAAAGTACGTAAAAGAAGACGCTCTGACGAACGAAGAGAACTTTGCTCGCCGGGACAGGTCTGCTCAT